>JASFRP010000237.1:0-5909 GCA_050114895.1 Gemmatimonadota bacterium | reverse complement strand
CGATCTTCGTTCACGACACCCGATCCGGGGAGACCCACCAGCTCACCGATGGGATGGCCGACGCCATCACGCCCGTATGGGACACATCAGGAAAGTACCTCTACTTCCTGGCCTCTACCGATTACGGGCTGAATACGGGATGGCTGGACATGACCTCCTACGACAGACCGGTGACCAGGGCCCTCTACGTGGCTCTCCTCCGGGAGGGGGAGGCCTCTCCATTTCGGCCGAAGAGCGATGAGGAGGAGGTGGGCGCCGGCGAGGGAGGGGAAGGGGAGCTCCAGGGTGGGCCTGCGGCCTCCCAGAGTTCCGGTGAAGCCGAGGCGCAAGGGGGCGTGCCCCAGGTCGTGATCGACTTTCCCGGTGTCGGGAGGAGGATCGTGGATGCTCCCGGCCTGCCCCTGCGCAACTACACCGGTCTGGTGGAAGGCCCCGGGGGCAGGGTATTCGTCACGGAATCCGTTCCTGATCAGCGGGGCTCGACCCTCCACCGATACACCCTCGACGATGGGGAGGCGGAGGAGTTCTCCACGGGGGTGCTTTCCGTCACCGCCTCCCACGACCGGAAGAAGCTTCTGATCCAGACGGGCGCCGGTTGGAGCGTGGTGGATGCCGGTGGCGGGCCACCGAGAGACGGCGGGGACCGGCTGGCGACCAGCGGGATGAGGATACGGGTGGAGCCCAGAGCGGAGTACGCCCAGATGCTTCGCGACGGTTGGCGCTTCATGCGCGACTTCCTCTACGTGGACAACACCCACGGGGCCCCGTGGGACGAGGTCTGGCAGTGGTATAGCCCCTGGCTGGAGGACGTGAACCACCGGTCCGACTTCAACCAGCTCCTGGACATGCTCTCGGGTGAGATCGCCGTAGGACACTCGTATGTCAGGGGGGGAGACTATCCCGCGCTGGACAATCCCCGGACAGGCCTCCTGGGAGCCGATCTCTCCGAGGAGGATGGCTTCTATCGGATCGATCGAATCTACGCGACGGAGGAGTGGACGGTGGGCACCGAGGGTCCCCTGGCGGTTCCGGGGATGGAGGTGTCGGAGGGAGACTACTTGCTGGCCATCGACGGAAGAGATCTCCGGGCGCCCACCAACCCCTTCATGCTCCTGGAGGGGACCGCGGGCAGGACCATCACCATTACGGTGAATGACCGGCCGGCTCGAGTGGGGGCCAGGGAGGTCGTGGTGGAGCCCATCGGGAGCGAGAGCCAGCTCCGGACCCTGGCCTGGGTCTCGGCGAACCAGAAGAAGGTGGATGAGCTCAGCGGGGGTCGCCTGGCGTATGTGTGGCTTCCCAACACCGGGCAGGGTGGCTACGAGTACTTCAACCGGATGTACTTCGCGCAGCAGGACCGGGCGGGCGCCGTCATCGACGAGCGTAACAACGGAGGGGGCTCCGCCGCCGACTACATCATCGACGTGATGGCCCGGGAGCTGACAGGGTACTTCAACTCCCGGGCCGGGGACCGAAAGCCTTTCACCCAGCCCATGGCCGGGCTCTGGGGCCCCAAGGTCATGATCATCAACGAGCGGGCCGGCTCGGGTGGGGACCTGATGCCGTATCTCTTCCGGTTCAGGGGCGTTGGACCTCTGGTGGGAGCACGAACCTGGGGGGGGTTGGTGGGGACGTGGGATACTCCGCCGCTCATCGACGGAGGCCGCTTCGTCGCTCCCCGTGGTGGGTTCTTCGACGTCAACGGAGAGTGGGCCGTGGAGGCGGAGGGGGTCGCTCCGGACATAGCGGTTCCCTTCGAGCCGGTCCACCACGTGCGGGGGGAGGATCCGCAGTTGGAGGCGGCGGTGCAGGAGGCCCTGAGGCTCCTCCAGACCGAGGCGGTGGAGTTGAAGCCTGAGCCCCCGGCGCCGGTGCGTTGGCGGCGGCCCGACCGTCGGGGAGGGGGTGGGAATTGATGGTGGGCTCCGAAGGGGCCACTGACGGGACCGGGACCTCCGGGCCCGGCGATTCCTCACGGCCCATTGTCCTCATTGCGGCGGAGTTGAGGACCCTCCTTCCGGACGATCCCATCCCCGGACACGAGCTGGTGTGGATCGAGGATCGAGACCCGACGCCCGAGGGGGGGTACGTAGCCCTCATCTCCCTCCTGCGGCGGCGCCTGGGAGAAAAGGAGTTTGAGGGGCTGCCGAAGCTGAAAGTCCTGGCCCAATGTGCGGTGGGTTACGACAACATCGACTTGGCGGCAGCGTCTCGACGGGGTGTCATCGTCACCAACACCCCGGACGTCCTCACCGAGTCCACCGCCGATCTGACGTGGGCCCTCATCCTGGCTGTAGCCCGCCGCCTCAAGGAGGGCCAGGAGATGGTCGCTGGGGGAGCGTGGAAGGGCTGGACGCCCACCCAGCTCCTGGGGCTGGAGCTGAAGGGGGCCGTTCTGGGTGTCGTCGGGGCGGGTCGAATCGGTCAAGCGGTAGCCCGGAGGGCCGTGGGCTTCAGAATGAACATCCTCTATACGGACCAGGAGCCGCGTCTGGAGCTGGAGACCGCCATCGGGGCGAGCCCTCGGGATCTCCCGGACCTGCTCGCTGCCAGCGATGTGGTCACGGTCCATGTGCCTTCCACCCCGAGCACCCGGGGGCTGTTCAACCGAGAGCGGTTCGGTCAGATGAAGCCGGGAGCCCTCTTCATCAACACGGCCAGAGGCGATCTGGTGGACGAGACGGCGCTGCTGGCGGCCCTGGAGGAGGGGAGGCTCGGCGGCGCCGGACTGGACGTGTTCGCCCGAGAGCCCGACGTGCCTCCGGAGTTGGCGAACCACCCCAAAGTCCTCGCTCTGCCACATATCGGAAGCGCCACCACGCACACCCGGCGGGAGATGGCAGAGTTGGCGATCCGAAACGCCCGGGCGGTCCTGGCGGGGAAAGACCCCATCACGCCCGTGTCCACCGGCACGCGGTGACCCGGCTGCCCCCGCCCAGTCCACTGACGGGGGCCGGGGGATGCTGCATGGGTCAGGGGTCCCCGGTCTCCTGCGCCGAGGTGCTCCCGGCCAGCAACAGGCCCTCGCATTCGGAGCAGTACCAGTCGGACTTGAGGTCCACCTCCTCAACGTAGGTCGATGAGCTCATGACGCACGCCGGGTCATGGCAGTGGACCAGGCCGAAGGAGTGCCCGAGCTCGTGGATCGCCTCCTTGATGGTCCTGTCCAGGAGAAGATAGGGGTCGGGAGAGAGCCCGTAGAACTCGTTTCTCAGCCTGAAGGTGGAGAGGAGCGCCCCGGGGCCCTTCAGCTGCGCCTGCCCGAAGACGAACGTCAGGACCGGAACGAAGAGGTCGAGACCCGTGATCCCCAGGATTCTGGCTCCGGGATCCGGGAGCCGGCGGAGGAGTGAAGCGAGGATGAGGGTGGCGTGGTATTGGTTGCGCTCCGGGAAATAGGCGGGGCGCAGGTCCATCTCCACCTCCAGAGCCGTCACAGGATTCGGATACACCCCTGCCAGCTCCGTCACGAGCTCGGTAGACCACGGAGGGGGGGTGGGGTCCAGGAAGGTGACGTAGATGGATCCGGCGGTCTTCAACGCTGGATTCCGTACTTCTTGATCTTGTTGTAGAGGGTGGCCCGGTCGATCCCCAGGACCTTCGCGGATCGTGTCACGTTCCCATCCATCTCCCGCATCACCCGGATGATGTGCTCCCTCTCCATGGCTTCCAGCGAGGCGGAGTCGGGGGAGCTTCCGTTCTCTACTCGGAGGGGAAGATTCCGGAGTCGGATCTCGGGGTCCTTTACGATGACCATGGCTCGCTCGATGGCGTTCTCCAGCTCCCGGACGTTCCCCGGCCATCGATAGCTCTCCAGGAGGGCTTCCGCTTCCGGCGTGAAGCTCTTCTCCGGCTTCCCCATGGAACGGGCATACTTCGACACGAAATGCCGGGCCAGCGGGAGGATGTCCCCTGCCCGCTCCCGAAGAGGTGGGATCTCCAGACTGAAGACCTTGATGCGATAGTAGAGATCTTCCCGGAACGCCCCGTCCGCCACCAGCTTCTCCAGGTTCTGGTTGGTGGCGCAGACGAGGCGAAAGTCGGACTGGATCTCCTTGTTTCCCCCCAACCGGGTGAAGGTCCTGGTTTCCAGGACCCGCAGGAGGTCGACCTGCATCTTCGGCGTGATATCCCCGATCTCGTCCAGGAAGAGGGTCCCCCCGTGGGCGAGCTCGATCTTCCCCTTTCGCCGGTACTGGGCCCCGGTGAACGCTCCCTTCTCGTGCCCAAAGAGCTCGCTTTCCAGAAGGGTCTCGGGGATGGCACCACAGTGCACCGCGATGATGGGAGCGAACCGACGGCTGCTCTGAGTGTGGATCGCCCGGGCGATGAGCTCCTTTCCGGTCCCGCTCTCCCCCAGGATCACCACCGTGGAATCCGTCTCCGCCACCGTCCGGATCATCTCCATGATCCGCATCATGCTCGGGCTTTCCCCGACAATGGGGGTGGAGAGGTTCATCTCCGACATCCGCTCCTTCAACCGGACGTTCTCCTCTGAGAGATCCCTTTGCCTCAGGGCGTTGCGAACCAGGTTCGATAGCTCGTCGGGGTCCACGGGCTTGGTGACGTAGTCGTAGGCTCCCTGCTTCAGCGCCTCCACCGCCGTCTCCACCGAGGCGTAGGCCGTCAGGATGATGACCGTGGCGTCCCTGTCCCCTTCCTGGATCCGCTTTTGGAGGGTGATCCCATCCATGCCCGGCATCTTCAGATCCACGATGAAGATGTCGAACGGGCCCGAATCCATGATCCGAAGAGCGTCATGGCCGTCTTCCGCCGTTTCCACGTCGAAGCCATCCTCCAGAAACCACTCCTGAAGGGATCTCCGGACGGAGCGCTCGTCGTCGACGATGAGGATTCTGCGTTTCTTCATTCGGCTAGTATGTCCGAGATGATGGATGACTGAGTCTGCCTCGGAGCCTCGGGGGGCCGCCGGAGAAGCTCCACCGTGAAAGTCGTCCCCACCCCCGGATCGGATTCCACGGATATCCTCCCCCCGTGACGTTGAACGATGCCGTACACCACCGCCAACCCCAGCCCCACGCCCTTCGCTTCCTGCTTTGTGCTGAAGAAGGGATCGAAGATCCGATCCTTCAGGTCGGCCGGGATTCCGACTCCGCTGTCCCCCACGCTGAGATACACCCGGTGGGAGCCCACGGTGGGATCATCCCAGGTCTTCAACCGAAGGTGTCCACCGGTTGGCATGGCCTCCACCCCGTTGATCATCAGGGCGATGAGAATCTGCGTAATCTGTTCGGCGTCGCATACCAGGCGGTCGTCCTTGAGAAAGAGGCCTATCTGGGTATCGATGCCCTCCACCTCCGTATGGTGCTCCATCAGCCGCACCGCCCGCTGAACGATCTGATTCAGGTGGTATTCCTGGAACTCGGTCCGACTCTCCCTGGCATAGGTCAGAAGGTCCCGGACGATGTTCCCACAGCGGGTCGATTCGCTACTAATGAGGTCCAGGCTTTCCAGCACCCTCTCTCGTTCGTCTCCCTTGGGCAGGAGGCGGTTCACCTTCCGTTCCAAGAGCTTGGCGGTGGTGAGGATGCCGGAGAGAGGGTTGTTGATCTCGTGAGCAACGGTGGCGGCCATCTTTCCCAGAGAGGCACTCTTTTCCACCTGAATCATCTGACGGCTCACCTCTTCCAGCTCTTCCGTCTTCCTCTGTACCCGCTCCTCCAGAGTGCTGGACCAGCTCCGAAGCTCCGCGTCGGCCTGCCTGAGGTTCTCGGCCATGCGGTTGAACGATCTTGCCAGGGCTCCCAGCTCGTCTGTGCGATGCATCTCGATGCGGTAGTCCAGATCTCCGTCCGCCAGTGCCCTCGTGCCGGAGCGAAGCATCCGGGTCGGCACGTGGACCCCCCGATAGAGAACCAGCGCGAGAACGACGCCGACGAGGACCACAC
>JASFRP010000236.1:0-5917 GCA_050114895.1 Gemmatimonadota bacterium | reverse complement strand
AGTGGGCGCTGAGAAGTAGGTGATATGGCTACCGTTCGACAGAGAGAGGGTCACGAAGCCGTTGTGTCGGGGAACGTCGCACTCCCCGGTCATCTGGCCCCCGACGGCTCCGGGAAGGGCGGCGAAGGCCAGCATGGCGGCTCCGCCGAGGCTCAGGGTCCACCGCCCTCCGTCTCGAGGCATGCCCATCAAGATGGAGACCTTCCTCCGGTGCTACGAATACTCCCTGGCCCAACCTGCAAGCGGCGGAAGTCCAGATCGGAAGAGAACCCCATTCCCTCACTGACCGTACCCTGCTCCCTCATCACCGTAAGGGAATCACTCCATATTCGATCGCCATTGGGGTCGTAGTTGAGCTCCTCGGTCTCCACCCTCTTGTTCCCCTCTGGGATCGTGAGGACTACGTCTCCCCGTGCCACCATCTCCTTCGTGGCGTAGTTGAACCGTCCCCGTTTCGCGATGACCCTCGCTCGCTCCGCCCCCTGTTCATTGTAGAGGACGAGGATGGGGTTTCGGAGAGAGTAGAGGGAGGAATCCGGATAGGCGAATGCGGTGTCCGCCTCGACGCGGCCTTCCCTGATGCCGTTCACCGAGACCTGCTGGACGAGGCCGAACATGACGTGGTCCGCACCGCTCTCCAGGAGTTCCGGGGCCGCGATGGGAGTCGTGTCCTCCTGCGTGCACCCAACCCCCGCCAGTCCCAGGCCCAGGAGGAGAACCAGGCTCCTTTCAACATCTCGTAAGTTATTTAGTATCATTTCTATACAGCCCCTGACCTCATAAGGTCATGGAGGTGCACAATCCCCCTGAGATGTTCCTCCTCGTCCACCACCGGGAGGGCCATGATCCCGTGCTTCTCCATGCGGTGCACCGCCGCAGAGGCCAACTCCCCGACCCGGGCCAGCTTCGGGGTGCGGGTCATCACCCTTTCCACAGGAACATCCAGGAAGCCCGGGTCCTTTTCCATGAGGCGAGTAAGGTCCCCCGCCGTCACGACACCCACCACTTTCTGCCCAGAGTCCACTATGGGAACAGTACCCCTCATCTCCGCCAGGGGTACGATGCAATCTCTCATCAAAGCATCGGCACCGAGCCAGGGGTACTCCTCCTGCTGCATCACCTCTTCGACTTTGAGGGAAAGCTTACGACCCAGGGCTCCTCCTGGATGCAGCCGGGCGAAATCTTCAGCCTGAAACCCCTTCCTCTGGAGGAGGACGACGGCCAGCGCATCCCCCATCGCCAACGTCGCCGTGGTGGAAGTGGTGGGAGCCAGGTCCAGGGGACACGCCTCCTCCCGCACCGAGCAATCCAGAGCCACGGTCGCGGCTCGCCCAAGAGGGGACGCCGGGACCCCGGTCAAGGCCAGAATCGGCACACCCATGCGCACCAGATAGTCGATGAGACCCGCCAACTCCGCCGTATCTCCACTCTTGGAGATGAGGATGGCGACATCTTGCCTTCCCACCAGCCCCAGGTCGCCGTGGAGCCCCTCTACGGGATGCAGGAAGGTGGCCGGGCTCCCGGTGGACGTCAGCGTGGCCGCGATCTTCCGGCCGATGATTCCACTTTTTCCAATCCCCGAGACGATAATCCGTCCCTGCGCGCCCGCCAGGACTTCGACGGCCCGGACGAAGCTCTCCCCCACCCGGTCCGCAAGCTCCGTCACGGCCCTGGCTTCCGCCTCCAGCACCCGCTTTGCCTCCTTGAGGAAGTCCCCTCTGTCCCCGGCGTTCAATGCCCCCTAACCCCCGTCGACGGGCCCGCTCCGGGCCGTTACATAGGAATCAACCTGCTCGTCCCATTCCCCTCTCGCCTTCAAAAGGACTTCGCAGAACTCCCGCACCGCACCCTGCCCGCCCTTCCTCCTCCCCATCCAGATCGCGGCTTCCCGCGCTTCTTCCGTGGCGTTGGCCACCACGGCCGGCAGGCCCACCCGCCGCAGGACCGCCAAGTCGGGAAGGTCGTCTCCGAGCATCGCTACCTGGTCCCACTCCAATCCCCTCTTTTCCATCAGCCTGCGGACAAGGGGGACCTTCAAGGCGCCGCCGTCCTGGTGGCACTCCTCGATTCCCAGCTCTCGAGCTCGAATCTCCGTGGCCCTGGACATCCGCCCTGAGACCACCGCCACCTCGATTCCGGCATCCTGGAGGAGTTTGATACCAAGGCCGTCCTGGATGTCGAACCGCTTCATCTCCAGGGCCTCCCCCCCGGGGAGCTCCCCGACGTAAACACCCCCGTCCGTGAGCACACCGTCGACGTCGAGAACCACCAGGCGTACAGCCCGGGCCAGCTCCTCCGGCAACTCTCCACCGGGCTCCACGACCCCGGACCTGGAATCGGGCCCTCCCATCAGACCACTCCTGACGAAGGGGTGTTCCCCTGTCCCACGGTTCCCCTGACCGCCATGACCGTCTCGAGGAGCCCTGGAAGTGCGTCCAGGGGAAGCATGTTGGTGCTGTCGGACGGTGCCGTGGCCGGGTGGGGGTGGGTCTCCAGGAAGAGACCGTCACATCCGGCGGCCACGGCAGCCAGCACCAGGGATGGGATGTGCTCCGGATCACCCCCGCTGGATCCGGCAGCCTGACCGGGGCGCTGCACCGAGTGGGTGCCGTCGAAGATGGCCCGGACTCCGGCCGACTCCCGGATCCTCCTGAAGGAGCGCATGTCCACCACCAGGTTTCCGTACCCGAAGAAGGTTCCCCGCTCCGTGACCACTACCTCCCGGGAGCCCGCCAGGCGGACCTTGTCCACGGCGTGTCTCATCTCCTCGGGCGCCATCCACTGGCCTTTCTTGATGCTCACGACCCTCCCCGTCCTTCCCGCCGCCACGAGGAGATCGGTCTGACGGCAGAGGAATGCGGGAATCTGGAGAACGTCCACCACCTCCGAGGCTCTCTCCGCATGGTGCGGTTCGTGAATGTCGGTGATGAGCGGAAGACCGGTCTCCTCCTTCACCCGAGCCAGTCTCCTCAGGCCCTCTTCCAGACCGGGTCCCCTGGGTGAGTCCGCCTTCGACCGGTTCGCCTTGTCATAGGACGCCTTGAAGATGACGGGAAGCCCGAGGATTTCGGAGAGGCGAGCCAGGGCCTTTCCGATCTCCAGGTTCAGCTCGTCATCCTCCAGAACACACGGCCCGGCAATGAGGGTGAAGCGTTCAAACATGGGTCTCTCCCATCAGGATACCAGCGTAGCCGTGTCCGGCCCTGGGGGGCAAAGGTCCTATCCCGCGCGGCCTCATGGTCAGTCGGCGATTCCTGCTGCCTCCGTGGTCCGGGCATCCGCAAGGTGCCCGCCCCGGCGCGCGGCAGCTTGTATGAAAGAGGCGAAGAGGGGATGGGGACGAGTGGGCCGACTCTTGAGCTCCGGGTGGAACTGGCATCCTACGAACCAGGGGTGGCCCGACAGCTCGATCATCTCCACCAGATTCCCGTCGGGGGAGAGCCCGCTGAACGCCATCCCGTGCTCCTGGAAGGGCGCCCGGTAGTCGTTGTTGAACTCGTACCGGTGCCGGTGCCTCTCGCTGATGGATCGGGACCCGTAGATCTCGGCCACCTTCGATCCGGGTTGGAGATTCGCCGGATACGCACCCAGACGCATCGTCCCCCCTTTTGTCGTGACCTGCCGCTGGGAATCCATGAGGCAGATGACCGGATGCGGAGAGTCCTCGGCGAACTCGAAGGAATGGGAGTATTCGAGCCCCACGACGTTCCTGGCGAATTCGATCACGGCGCACTGGAGACCCAGGCAGATCCCGAAGAAAGGCACCTCACCGACCCGGGCCCACCGGATGGCTTCCAACATTCCCTCGACCCCCCTGGGTCCGAACCCGCCGGGAATGAGGATCCCGTTGTACCCCTCCAATGTCGAGAGATCTTCCCCCCCCTCGAAACGCTCGCTGGAGATCCACTCGATCTCCACGCCTACGTCGTTGGCGATCCCTCCGTGGATGAGCGCCTGTTGGATGGATTTGTACGAGTCCACCAGCTCGGTGTACTTGCCCACGACGGCTATGCGAACGGGCCCACCTCCCGGTGAGCGGATGCGCTCCACCATCCCCCGCCACTCCGTCAGGTCCGGTGCTCTGGTGGCCAGACCCAGGCGCTCCACCACGAAGTCGTCCAGCTTCTGTCTTTTCAGCTCCAGGGGAACGGCGTAGATGGTATCCACGTCCAGGGCCTGTACGACGCCGTTGATATGGACGTTGGTGAAGAGGGCGATCTTCTTCCGCAGATCCTCATCGAGGGGATGCTCCGCTCGACAGACGAGGACGTCGGGTTGAATCCCGATCTGCATGAGCTCTCTCACCGAGTGCTGGGTGGGCTTGGTCTTCAGCTCCCCGGCGGCGGCAATAAACGGGACCAGGGTCAGGTGGATTACGAGGGAGTTCCCAGGCCCTACGTCCTGGCGGAACTGGCGGATCGCCTCGAGGAAGGGCAGGCTCTCGATGTCACCTACCGTCCCCCCGATCTCGGTGATAACCACGTCCATGCCGGGACCAAGGCGACGGATGCCGGCCTTGATCTCGTCGGTGATGTGGGGGATTACCTGGACGGTGGAGCCCAGGAAGTCCCCCTTCCGCTCCTTTTCGATGACGTTTTGATAGACACGGCCCGTGGTGATGTTGTTGGCCTGACTCAGGGATTGATCCAGGAACCGCTCATAGTGCCCGAGGTCCAGGTCCGTCTCCGCACCGTCGTCGGTGACGTAAACCTCTCCGTGCTGGAAGGGGGACAGCGTCCCCGGGTCGACGTTGATGTACGGATCGAATTTCTGGAGCGTGACCCTCAGGCCCCGTTCCTTGAGGAGACGGCCCAGAGAGGCTGCGGCAATCCCCTTGCCGAGGGAGGAAACCACGCCGCCGGTGACGAAGATGTACTTGGTCGTTTGTGGGGTTGAATCCGTCATTGCCCGTTCTTGGGATAAAGGGTGCTCGTGAGCTCCGCCAGGCGTTCCTCCATTCTGGCTGCGTCGGCGGGAGTATCCACTCCCGGATCCGCAGCGCCCACCACCGCCACGCCGATTCTGGCCCCGGAGCCCAGCGGACGGAGCTGCTCCAGCATTTCCAGCTTCTCCAGTTCGGACGGGGCCTGGGCAACCCAGTTCTCCAGGGCCTCCGGCGTATACGCGTAGATTCCGATGTGCCGCAGGTACGGCTCCCGCCCCAACTCCTCCAGCGAAGGCTTCTCGTCCCTCTTGTAGGGGATGGGGGCCCGGGAGAAGTACAGAGCTCGTCCGGATTGGGCCCGGACCACCTTCACGACCGACGGGTCTTTTCGGGCATCAGAGCTCATGAGGGGTGTGGCACAGGTTCCGATCTCCCACCCTCTCTCTCTGACGAGATCGATGGCTGCCGCCAGGTGGGCCTCTTTCAGCAGGGGCTCGTCTCCCTGGATGTTCGCGATGACCTGGAACCCGGCGTACTTCTCTCTGCGAGCCACCTCCGCTACCCGGTCCGTGCCCGAAGGATGGTCCGGGGACGTGAGCTCCACCGGAGCTCCCATGGCCCTGCAAACCTCGGCAACCTCCTCCGAGTCGGTGGCCACCACCGCTTCGTCCAGGGCCTTCATGCCCTCCACTCTGTGCCACACCCACTCGATGAGGGGGCGGCCCAGGAGAGGGTAGAGGGGCTTGTTCGGGAGGCGGGTGGAAGCGAGCCGAGCGGGGACGATGCCCAGGACGCGGCCGCTCACAGACGCCCTCTGGCGCCGAAAAGGCGGATTCGGGATGCAATTTTCACGCCATTAAAGGTAGAGAAGGGGCCTGGACAGGGCAACCGGGCCGAATGGGGCTCCGGGAGGCGGGGAGCCGATGATGGGATCCCTCAGAGAGCGAGGAAATTCCCCAGGAGGACCTTCCCGTCCTGTGAGAACAGGGACTCCGGGTGGAATTGCACGCCCCACACCGGGTGCGTTCGGTG
>JASFRP010000235.1:0-5925 GCA_050114895.1 Gemmatimonadota bacterium | reverse complement strand
CCGCCGGGTCCATGAGCTCCTCCGAGACTACCCCGAGGTGATGGCTTTTCTGGAAGGTCGCGGGATCGATCCCCGGCGAGACGGGGGCAAGACTCTCGCCCAGCTTCTTCCTCCCGACGAGCTGTGGTTGCCGGAGCTGATGTCGGAGCTTCGGTGGAGGGGGAATCCGGCATCCTGAGGCCTCTCAGATGCTGAAGAAGCAGCAGTAAGAAGGGAGGGAGCCGGTTGGGCCGGCTCCCTCCCTTCCACATCGGACGAACTGGAAACGAAGCCGCAGGGGTGGCTACCCCTCCTCCAGCCATTTGCGGTCTTCAGCTGACAGCCGCTTCTTCCCTCGAGCCCGGTCAACGAGCTTCAACACCACCCACCCGAGGAACATGATGGGGGCGACTTTGAACAGGAGGAAGGAGGCCAGCCCGAAGGTGAGGGAGAAGATCGTGCCCAGGATGGAGAGCACGACCCCGGCTGCAATCAGCGTGACCAGACCGACGGCCAGAAACGTCAGAAGTGTGCCCATGATGCTCTCCTCCTTTTCAGGGTCTATTTGACCCAGACGACGTCTATGCTTCCGAACGCGGCATCGACGGTGACGGTCACCCGGTGGTCCGCTTCCTCCCAATCCACCGAGTAGTACGAATCACCTCTCTTCACCAGACCCTCGGAGTCGAGGGAGGTCAGGAAGGTGTCCTTCACCACACAGACCCCCAGGCCCTCGGGGAACCTCAGCTCCAGTGCGCCGAGACCCATATCCACCGCTACTTCGCTGTCCCCCTGCCACTCTCCCGTGAAGCCGAGGACAACCTTCCCGACTCCAGCGTCAACGGTGATTCGATCGGCATTGAGGTTCCCCAGGTCTCGGACGTGAAAATCCGCCGCGCCCACCTCGAAATTGGCAGTGCCCATGTGTACAGGATTCGGCTCGGATATGCTGACTCTGGACTCCGAAGCCCCCGTCGAGAGGTCCAGCTCGGTCATCTGGAGGCCCCCGAGATCCAGCTCAGCCCGTACCGCACCGAACTCCAGGTCCAGTTCCATGGGGACATTTCTGGCCAGAGAGAGCTCCATCTCCCCCGAATCCCGGTCCCTGGGCCAGTCGATGTGCTTGCGGATGCTCTCGACGCCCAGGTCCAACCGATTCTCGTCATACCGCGCTACCGGTTCGAAGGTGTCTTCGTCGTACCGGAGGTGCATCCGATAGAGGGTTCCCGGATCCGCGGGTCGGATGCTCAGGCGGCCCGCTCCGTAACGGATTCTCACTTTCATGCCCGATTCCCCGGAGAGCTGGCGCGACATCGTAACCGTCCTCCAGCTCTGGGCGGACGCTGAAATCGGGAGCCCGGCCAGCAGGGGAAAAGCCCAGATCAAGACCGGAATGCTCCTCCCCCTAGGCATTCTCACCCTCCTCTTCCTCACGGTCACCCTCTCCGCGAGCCTCCTCCTCCGCCCACAAGTCTTCCTCGAAGTCATAGTAGGCCGCGTAGGGCCGGATTCTCCCACCGCGACTCATGAGAACCGCGCCAAACCCTATGGCCAGCACGATGAAGCTGATGGCGCTCCCCAGGAACCCGAGAAGCCCCTGAAGGAGTCCGAGCCCCAGGATCCGCACCAGGCTTGCGGCAACGGCAGGGATCATCAGGGTACCCAGACCCGCGATGACGACGTAGAAGGTGTTGGAGCCTCTGATCCACTCCAGCCCGCGGTACTCCTGATCGGCGACCCACTCCCCGACATTTCTGGCAATGGCCACGTAACCCAGCAGGCCAGCGACACCAGCCGCGATGGGAAAGAGAGGAACCCAGGCCAGGAGGACCGGAATGCCGATGATGGAGATCGCCAGGGCCACGATTCCCAGGATCCAAACCGGGAGGAGGAGGAATCCTCCTGCGAGGCCCACCATGGCGGATTGAGCCGGGGCTCGCCGCGCCGTGGTGGCCACCACCTCCAATCGGTCCCGGGCGAAATGGACGACAAGCGTGCCGAGAACAGCGAGGACAAGGAACGCCACCAGGGTCTCGAGAAGGCCTGCGATGGCCCGACCCACGTTCCGGAAGGGGGCCAGGATAGATCGGGAGGATGACCGAGTCTCCCTCTCCATGCTGGAGAGGAGGTCCTGCCGGATCTCCCGTTCCAAATCCTCCCGGAGGGCTCGGATCTCCCTGGAGTCGAGGTTGACCAGGTCCTCCTGGGAAGGCTGCAGGACCTCACCCTCCACCTCGCCCCCCAGAGACTCCACCTCCCCGTCGACCACCCGGAGGTCCCCGGTGATGAGCCCCCCGTCGAGAAGACGAACCGTGCCGTTGGTGACGACGACGTCACCCCGTATGACCCCTTCCACGTCGAGATCCCCGTCAACCAGGATCACGGATTGGTCCATCTCCTCTCCGGCCCCTACTTCCAGATCCTGCCCAATCCTGAGGGTGAAGTTGTCCAGAGAGGCTCCTTGAAGGGCCTCCGCCAGCTCTTGCAGGGCATCCGACCTGCTCAGCAGGGCTCCCAATAGCGAGTTCTCATTCGAAATCTCAAGGGTGCCCTCGGCCATCGTCTCCTGGCCCTTCGCCGCTCCCGGAGGCGCAAGGGCTCCCTCCAGGGCCTGATCCAGCGCCGTCGCCACCTCCTCCGAGGGGCCCGGGAGCTCTTGGGGAGGTGTCCAATTGAAGAGGGCGTCTGCCAGGGGTCCATCGTCGAGGGAAACGACATCCCCCAGAAGGGACCGCCACGCCAGATCCAACGCATCCCCGCGCTCGTAGCTGCCCACCGCCTCTCCATCCACCAGGACCTGCCCTTCCTGGAGGGAGATGACCAGCGCCGCCTGGTCCTCGAAGTCGAGGCGAAGCGTCGCTTCCCGGCCGGACACGGCGATCTCGTTCGAGACGATCGTTCGCAACTGGGCCCTCAGGACCCCGGGCAGGAGACCCAGAAGGGCAACTACCCCGATCCATGGGAACCGTCTAAACCCGAGAGCGTGCATAGTGACTTTCAACCGACGAAGGGGGGGCTAGGACGTTACGATAAAGGACCCAGAGAGCGATTGCGCTCATGAGGGAGAACACGAGTCCTCCAACTCCCACGAGAATGGGCGATTTGGCCAGGGTCTCGAGGAGGGAATAGGCCCGGAAGAGGGCCACGCTCTCCACCACGGCCGAAGCCAGGGCAGAGAAGAGGGACCCCAGGAGAGCCGAGGCCTTCCAGGAAACGTAGGTGGTGAAGTTCCCAACGGTCAGCAGAGGGTGGGAAAAGACCAGGAAGAGCAGGGCGGACATCGTGATGGTGGGAGCCGAGGCGACACCCCCCGCGATGGCCCACCCGCGGCGGGTACGGGGGAGGAACCCCCGTGCCCATCCTACCACGCGCCTTCCCGCCTCAACCCACAGCGCAGGGACAGGCGCCGGAACCCGCACTCGGGCCATGACCCGTTCCGCGAATCCCGCCGCCGGCGCGAATCGTCCGAGGGCGGCCACGGATCCAAAGAGTCGCTCCCAGCCCTTCAGCTCGCTGCGGCAGACACCGCAGGCGGCGACGTGGCCCGCCGCCCCGGCGGACTGCCTCCCGGAGAGAGATCCGTACAGGTAGTCCTGCAGGCCCTCGGCCGGGAGGTGCCCTGAAAGCGGCGCCTTCCCCTCCTTGGCCCCCAGCCACCCGACCAGCCGCTCACGGAGCGGTCGCCGAACCGTGACCCGGGCCAACACCTGCCGCGAGAGGACCGGGCTCGGAGTGAGCTCCGGGAGGGACCCGAGCTCGGAGAAGAGAAGGCTCCACGCCTCCAGCTCGCCCCTGCAGTCAGGGCAAGCAGACAGGTGCTCCCGGACCAGGGCCTCCTCCCGGGGAGTCAGCCCTTTGTCCAGGAACTCCTGGATCTTCTCGGAGTTCAGATGCCTCAGATCATGCTCTCTCGCCACCGTATTCCACTCCTCTGGCTTGGCTGTTGTCCACTACGGGATTCCCTACTCCGGAGTTTCGGTTTTCCACAAAAGTCGACAGGCGCCCAGAGGGTGCCAATCAACTCACTTCGGCCAGAAGCCCTTTCAGTTCGCCACGGGCCCGGTGTAGATAGGTCTTCACCGTGCCCAGGGGAAGTTCCATGATCTCCGCGATTTCATCATACGTGTATCCCTCGACGTGCCTCAAGAGGACGGCGGTGCGGTACTCCGGTCGGAGCATGCCGATGGCCTCCTCAATCTGGCCTCCCAGCTCCCTGGCCTCCACGTATCGGTCCGGGGCCTCCTCGTGGGACTCCACCACCAGGCGCGTCTGGGCCTCCTCTTCCGATGTCCGAGCGTGGGGGGAGCCGTCGATGGAGACGGTGTCCAGCTTTCGCTTTCGGAGGTGGTCGATGGTGTGGTTGTTCGCGATCTTGAAGATCCAGCTGCTGAACTTGAACCGGGGTTTGTAGCTGTCGATGGCATTGAACGCCCGGATGAAGGCCTCTTGAGCCAGGTCTTCCGCCAGGGTCCGGTCACGAACCATGCGATAGACGAGCGAGAACACCGGCCTCTCGTACCGGCTCAGGAGCTCCCGGAACGCCATTTCCCGGCCCTTTGCCGCCAGCCTGGCGAGCTCCTTGTCTTCAAGTTGGGCGTAGTCCACCGGGAACCGATTCTCTCTCTCGTCCGGACAGGGATCTCGGGCTTTGGGCCTCCGGGGCCAAGACAAACCTACAGCATTGGAACCGAAAGGGTTTCGCGGGTACCGTTGTCCCTGTTCCGTTCGCCAGGTCGGGGACCGGGGTCATTCCCTTCCATTGAAGATAGAGTACAGAACCGAGAGGAGCATGGCGACATCGGAGGAAGCCCGTCCCTCCTCGGGCAGGGATCTGGAGAAACAGGTGAGAGGGATCTTCTCGGAGATCGCTCCTCGCTACGATCTCCTCAATCATGTCCTCAGCCTGAACGTGGACAGGCGGTGGAGGCGCAAGGCCGTGGACAACCTGGAGTGGGAGACCAATCCGGACGGGCTTTTTCTCGATGCCTGTGCGGGTACCTACGATCTGAGCCTGGAGCTGGCTGGCCGTCGGGGGTTCCGTGGTGGCGTGATCGCGTCGGACTTCGCGACCCCCATGTTGGCCCGGGGGCTGACGAAGCTCCGAGGGCGGGCGGTGGCTCCGGTGTGCGGAGACACCCTCAAGCTCCCTTTCACCGACGGAGCGTTTCAGGGTGCAATGGTGGCTTTCGGAGTCCGCAATCTCTCCGATATTCCCCGGGGTTTCCGGGAGCTCGCCCGGGTGTTGAAGCCGGGCGGAAGACTGGCGGTGCTGGAGTTTACGGAGCCTCCGAATCCGATCCTTCGCCGCCTCTATCTGTTCTATTTCCGGAAGATCCTGCCGGTGGTGGGAAGGATCCTCTCCGGCCATCCCTGGGCCTACGAGTATCTTCCTGAATCCGTCAGGGCCTTCCCCGACCCCCCGATGCTGGCGGGGATGATGAGGGAAGCGGGCTTCCGGGACGCTCGGTACGAGCTCCTGACTTTCGGGGTCGCGGCGCTTCACGTCGGCGTCCGATGAGTCAGGGTGCTCGGGACCGTCCCGGAAGAGGGGAGTCCTTCCTGGGCCTGCCCTCCACCGGGCTTTCCGTCGCTCCCTGTACCTCCCAGATCTGCACGGGTCCCAGCGTTTCGGGAGGGAGGTCGAAATGTTCGGGGTCGCCCAGGATGAGGATGACCATGTCCTGGGGCTGCACGTGGTTCTGGAAGACCTTCTGCACGGCCAGGGGTGACACCCTCTGGATGCCTTCCAGGTACTCCTCCAGCCAATCCTCGGGGAGGCCCTGGGAGAGATAGAACATCTGGCGGGAGAGGATCTGAGAGGGCTCCTGGAAGTTGAACACGAAGCCGTTCACGATCTGACTGATGGCATGGTCCACCTCTTCCTTCTCCGGAGGGGCCTCCCGCATCCCCTCCATGATCTGCAGGATCAGACGAACCGTGGCTATC
>JASFRP010000234.1:0-5929 GCA_050114895.1 Gemmatimonadota bacterium | reverse complement strand
CTGACCATGCAAACGAAATTGCCCCACTATCACCTCCTGGCGAAGCCGGCGGGCGCCATCTGCAACCTGGGGTGTAAGTACTGCTTCTTCCTGTCGAAGGAGAACCTCTACGGGGAGCGGGAAAGCCCGCTGATGGACGAGGCTACACTGGAGACCTATATCCGGCAGCTGATGGAGTCGTCTCCGGGGCCGGACGTCCAGGTGGCGTGGCAGGGGGGCGAACCCATGCTTCGTGGCCTGGATTTCTACCGGCGCTCGGTGGAATTGGCCGAGAAGCACCGCAGGCCCCACCAGCGGGTTGTTCACAACATGCAGACGAACGGCACCCTCGTCGACGACGAATGGGCCGCCTTCTTCAAGCAAAACAACTATCTCATCGGTCTCAGTGTGGACGGCCCCCGGAAGATGCACGACGCCTACCGGGTCACGAAGCAGAACCAAGGCAGCTTCGACGAGGTGATCCGCGGCTGGGAGTGCCTTCGCGAGCACGACGTAGACGTCAACATCCTGTGCACCGTCCACGCCGCCAACGCGGACCATCCTCTCGAAGTGTACCACTTCTTCCGGGATGAATTGGGGGCGGACTACATTCAGCTGATCCCCATCGTGGAGCGGGCGACCGCGGACACCATCGCCCTGGCCAATGAGGGATGGGGGGGCGCGAAGGGACGGGACCGCCCGCTCTACAAACAGGAAGGCGACCTGGTGACGGATCGCTCGGTCACCGCCGAGCAGTTCGGCGCGTTTCTGATCGGGATCTTCGACGATTGGGTGAAGACGGACGTGGGAACCGTGTACGTCACGACCTTCGACATCGCGCTGGGAAGCTGGCTTGGGCAGCACAACGCATGCATCATCGCACCCACCTGCGGCCAATCCCTGGCCCTGGAGCACAACGGGGACGTTTACTCCTGCGACCACTACGTCGAACCGGACCACCTCCTGGGCAACATCAAGGACTCCACCCTCCTTTCTCTCGTCCTGTCGGAGAAGCAACGCCGCTTCGGCCAGAGCAAGTACGACGCCCTTCCGAAATACTGCAGGGAGTGTCCGGTCCTGTTCGCTTGCTACGGCGAGTGCCCCCGGAACCGATTCATCAAGGCTCCCGATGGTGAGGAAGGGCTCAACTACCTGTGCCAGGGGTACAGGACGTTCTTCCTGCACATCGACAAACCCATGAGGACGATGGCGAATCTCCTCCGGCAGGGCCGCTATGCCGACGAGATCATGACCCTGCCCGCCGACATCAAGTGAGCTGCCCCCACTCTCGGTACCACCTACTGTCTCACACTTTCTCTCTCTTCCAGGGGGTGTGGCCCCCGGAGAGTAGGCATGTTAAGGAACGCCGGATCGGGCCGAAGGGCTTCAGGAGCGTATAGGCTTTGGCTCGGTGCCCCAGCGCTCCGAACTCGCCCCGCTTCTTGTAGACCTTCCGCTTGACCCCCCCGATACGGAGCTGTTCGGCCAGACCGAAGGCATCCAGCTTGTCGCTCTTCGGACCCCGGCTCTCGCTCACTCCGGCCACCACGATCGCCTCCACGTGGGGCGAAAGCACTTCGTACAGCCAGCTCGCGTGCGTCCCTTCCTCCAGGCACAGGTGCCGGGTGCCGCCGATCCCCCGCAGCACCCAGATCAATGCCCCGGCGTTCGTCTCCGCCACCTGCGAGTGCAATCGCCGCCCGCTCGGGCCCACCGTAGCCACCGTGCAGCTTGACGCGTGGGCGTCCAGTCCGATATACCTGTCCATGAGTGGCGTTCTCCTTCCTCGAGGGTGAGTACTGTTCGTCGGCAAACGACAGTGTGTCCCCTCCCGTCGGAGAACGCCATTCGTTCATTTTGCTGGGAATCAGGAGCATCGCTCACCTCCCCCGAAGGACGCGCTGCCCCTATGATGCCTATCCCTTGGCCGGATCGGTCCGCGGCGCCCTGAGGGAGCAGGACCCCGACATCACCCTGTCGGAGCTCCAGACCATGGATGCCCGTATCGGTGCGACCCTCGCCCAGCCTCGGTTCCGGACGGGGATGGTCAGCGTCTTCGCCCTGGTGGGACTCCTTCTGGCCGCTGTGGGCCTCTACGGGGTCCTGGCCTACCTGGTCACGCTTCGCAACCACGAGATCGGGATCCGTATGGCGGTGGGGGCCGATCGAAGGGCCGTCCTGGGGCTGATCCTGGCAGAGGGGATGAAGATGGTGGGGGTCGGGGTGGGGGTAGGTCTGGTCTTGGGGGCCGGAGTATCCGCCTTCCTGAGGGGATTTCTTTTCGGGGTGGCCCCGGCGGATCCCCTTTCCATGGGCGGGTCCACCCTGGTCCTTCTCCTGGCGGCCATGGCAGCGGCCCTGGTTCCGGCTCTGAGGGCGGTGAGGGTAAACCCGCTGGAGGCTCTGAGGGCGGAGTAGAACAGGGGCGCCGATCAAGCTGGATCTGGGGCGGCGGCTCGGAAGGCGGGGCCGGTGCCTGGCGACAGCCCATCTGCCGACTTCCGTCCACCGCTTCGCCGGCTCCTCACCGCTCATCGTGGGCATGACTGCGACGGGCACCAGGAAGCGGAGGGACCCCGCAGGGGATCCAGCGTGGGAAGACCACGGTGAGCCTTGAGGCCACCTCCCGGGCCATCGGAGACGCCATGGTCTCCGGGGGTACCATCCTGCTCTGCGAGCGCGTGGTCGATCGACTCGCGTACCACTTCCGTCTTCCCCGAAAGCTCCTCAGACAGCGTCCCACCCTCCTGATCCGGGAGGGAGAGCTGGTCATCGAGAACGCCCGGCGCCAGCTGGTGACCCGGGCCGAGATCGACGAAAAGCTGAGAGAGAAGGGGATCGCTTCCATACGGGGCGTCCAGGAGGCCCGGTTGGAACCCGACGGAAGCCTCAGCATTCTTCAAGGGTCCGCGTGACGGCTTCCCCCTTCCCTCCAGGCGGAGATCGCTCGGACTCCTCCCCCATCGACGACTGCGGCCTCATCGGCGACGACGGTGCGGATGAGGGGGTGCGGGAGGCGAAAAACCTACCCGAATCTCCACCGACCCTCTCTACCGGTACTCATGGTTGCTGCGGGCGGGGGAATACATCTTCCAGGGTACGAGAAGAACCCTGGTGTAATGAGATGACAGAAGCGGGACACTGCCCGTCCGGGTAGTCGACCGGCACACACTGCGTTGGCCATCCGTGAGGCGTGGGAGGAAGCCCGCCGATCGTCTCCACTCCCTCCTCCGGGACGAGCTACATGGCTGACGACAGAAACCTGGAACACCTGCAGCACCTGACTCGGCGCATCCGCTCCCTGATCCTCCGGGCCACCGGCAAGGCTGGATCGGGACACCCCACCTCCTCCCTCTCTGCCGTCGAGCTGATGACCGTGCTCTTCTTCGACGGATATTTCCGATACGATCCCAAACGCCCGGATCTCCCCAACAACGACCGGTTGCTCTTCTCCAAGGGACACGCCTCCCCCCTCCTCTACGCCCTGTGGACGGTGGCGGGAGAAGTGAGCGAAGAGGAGATGATGACCTACCGGACTTTTGACAGTCCCCTGGAGGGCCACCCGTCCATGCGGTTCCGGTTCACGGAGGCGGCCACCGGTTCCCTGGGACAGGGATTGTCCATCGGTTTGGGCATGGCCCTGAACGCCCGCCGCCTGGACCGGCTCCCCTACCGGACCTGGGTCCTCCTCGGGGACAGCGAGATGGCGGAGGGGTCCCAGTGGGAGGCCATCCAGCTCGCAGCACACAACCGACTGGACAACCTGGTGGCGGTGCTCGACGTGAATCGTCTCGGCCAACGTGGGGAAACCATGTACGGCCACGATCTCGAGGCCTACCGGCGGCGGGTGGAGGCGTTCGGCTGGCACACGGTGACCGTGGACGGTCACTCCCTGGGGCAGATCGCCGGCGCCTACCGGGACACCCTGGCGGTCTCGGACCGACCGTGCATGGTCATCGCCCGGACCATCAAGGGGAAGGGCGTGTCCTTCGTGGAAGATCAGAACGGATACCACGGAAAGGCACTGGAAGGGGAGGATCTGGAGCGTGCCCTGGCGGAGCTGGGGCAGGTGGACGACACCGTTACGGGCATGATCGCGGCCCCCGACGACCGGGAGCCGGAGGCATGGGTCGGGGGGGAGCCCGAAGCCCTGGAATACGACCCGGACGAGAAGGTTCCTACCCGAAACGCCTACGGAAACGCACTGGTCCGTCTCGCCCCCGCCATCCCGGAGCTGGTGGCCCTGGACGGTGAGGTCAGCAACTCCACCCGGGCGGCCTACCTCAAGGACCAGTACCCGGAGCGGTTTTTCGAGATGTACATCGCCGAGCAGAACATGGTGGGGGCGGCGCTGGGGATGGCGCTCCGGGGAAAACGGCCCTTCGTCTCCAGCTTTGCCGCGTTCCTCACACGGGCGGCGGACCAGATCCGCATGAACCAGTACTCGGAGCCCGACATCACCTACGTCGGGTCTCACGCCGGCGTCTCCATCGGGCAGGACGGTCCGTCCCAGATGGGCTTGGAAGACCTGTCCATGTTCCGGTCCCTGTTGAACAGCACCGTCCTGTACCCCTGCGATGCCGTGTCCTGTGAGCGGATGGTGGAGCTGGCCGCCGGGAACGACGGCACGACCTACATCCGCACCACCCGGGCCGGCACCCCCGTCCTCTACTCGCCCGACGAGGAATTCCTCATCGGCGGATCGAAGGTCCTCCGCTGGTCGGAGAAGGACGTGGCCACGGTGGTGGCGGCGGGGGTCACGGTGCACGAGGCCCTGAGCGCCTGCGATCGGCTGAAAGAGGAGGGGACCTCCATCCGGGTGGTGGATGCCTACAGCGTCAAGCCTCTGGACGAGGCGGCCCTCCAGAGGGCCGCCGACGAGACGGGAGCCGTCATCGTCGTGGAAGACCACCGGCCCGAGGGAGGGATGGGAGAGGCTGTGGCAGGGGTGCTGGCGGGACGGTCTTTCCGCTTCCTGTCCCTGGCCGTCCGGAAGAAACCCCGGAGCGGGACTCCCCGGGAGCTCCTGGCCTACGAGGAGATCGACGAAGATGCCATCGTGGCGGCCGTGGACCGGCTCACGGGAAAGGACGAGACATGAATCCCCTGTTGGCGCTTGCCGAGTACGGCCAGAGCTACTGGCTGGACAACCTCACACGGGAGATGCTGGAGAGTGGAGAGTTGGCCCGAAGGGTCAGGGAAGAGGGCCTCAGGGGCGTCACCTCCAACCCGAGCATCTTCCACAAGGCCATTTCGGGTGGGGAGGCCTACGAGGAGCAGATCGAACGGCTGGCCCGGGAGGGACGGGGAGCGGAGGGGATCTATGAGGCCCTGGTCGTCCACGACATCCGCGCCGCCTGCGACGTTCTCCGCCCCGTCTACGACGACACCGACGGCGTGGATGGATTCCTGAGCCTGGAGGTATCCCCCCACCTGGTCCACGACACCCGCGGCACCATGGAGGAGGCACGCCGCCTCTTCGCCGCGGTGGACCGCCCGAACGTCTTCATCAAGATCCCCGGGAGTCCAGCAGGGTTTGCGGCCATCGAGGAGATGCTCTTCGAGGGCGTGAACGTAAACATCACCCTCCTCTTCTCCATTCACGCCTACGAAGCCGTGGCCCGAGCCTATCTGGAGGCACTGGACCGTCGGGTCGAAGCCGGGAAGTCCGTGGACGACGTGGCCTCTGTGGCCAGCTTCTTTTTGAGCCGCATCGACGTCCTTACCGATTCACTCCTCAGTCAGCGGCTCCGGTCCGGAGACTGGGATGCACAGGGACCACGGCCTGAGACCCTCATGGGTCGGGCCGCCGTGGCCAATGCCAAGCTGGCCTACCAGAGCTTCAAGACCCTCTTCAGCGGGGAGCGGTGGGAGAGGCTAGCGGAGGAGGGTGCCCGGGTGCAGCGCGTCCTCTGGGCCTCCACCAGCACCAAGAACCCCCTCTACTCCG
>JASFRP010000233.1:0-5943 GCA_050114895.1 Gemmatimonadota bacterium | reverse complement strand
GGTCCAGCGTGGCCCGGGTCCACCAGGGGTCCCTCAGGTTCACGTCCATCAGGGTCGGCACGCCGAGGGTTCGCCTGAGGTGGGCCAGGGACGAAGCCGAAGTCTCTTCCCGGACCCCCAGGGACCCGTGGTAGAGAAGGTGGGTGGCTGCGAGAGCACTCGGTGGAGGGAGGCCCTCTACCGACACGGCGTCGTATGCCTGGCGGGACTCGATCTCGTAGTGTGGTTCCCCCCCTTCCAGGTGGGCCGTCACCCGGCCCGTCGGCCGCACCGGATGGACCTGGACGCCGGAGGTGTCCATGCCCCATCGGGCCATCCGCCGGAGGATCTCCGTTCCGTCGATGTCGTCCCCCACGGCGGTGACCACCAGTGGGCTGGCCTTGAACCCTTGCAGATGCCAAGCGACGTTGAAGGGTGCGCCGCCGAGCACCTTGCTTCCGTCGGGGAAGTGGTCGAAGAGGGCTTCGCCGAAGATGAGGGGGCGGAATTCCTCCGTACCCTCGTCGTCATCGACGGGAGGCGCGTGATCTCCAGGATGGGACAAGAAGCTGAGCCTTGGAAGATCGGGGGACGCGAGCCAGGGCGGATCCTGGCCAAGTGACCATATTTCTAAGGTAAGGCCGGCAGCGGAGTTGGAAACCCTTACGGGGAACGGGATCCGCCCGGTTCCCACGGCTCATTACGAGGTTCCGGACGTCTGTCCGGGACCGGAATCCGAGAATCGCAGACATGAACGAAGCCGGGGCCCTTCTCGCGAGTGACATGGACGGGACGGTCATTCCCCTGGAAGTAGACCCGGGGAGAGAGGAAGAGCTGGCGGCCTTCAGGACGGCGGTGGAGGGAGCTCCGGAGTTGACCCTGGCCTACGTGACGGGCCGGGATCTGCCTCTCGCCCTCAGGGGAATTCGACGGCACGGATTGCCGGAGCCGGACATCCTCGTCTGCGACGTGGGAACATCCGTATATCACGCCACCCCCGGCGGCTTTGAGAAGGACCAGGAATACGTCCGGCTCATGGAGGAGGCCCGGGGAGGCCTGGACGTCAGAGAGGTGCGGCACGAGATGGGCCGGGTCTCCCAGCTCCTGCTTCAGCCGGAAGACCGCCAAACGGAATCGAAGCTGAGCTACCACCTGGCTCCGGACTCCGATCACACGGAGGTCCTGGGCTCCGTGAAGGAGGTGCTGGACGGGCTGGGGGGGAGGATCCAGGCGGTCTACAGCGTCGGGGCGCCCTCCGGGCGAGGGCTCCTCGATCTTCTTCCGGCGGGCGTGGCCAAGGACTACGCCATCCGCTACCTGCACGACCACACGGGTGTCCACCCGGACCACCTCATCTACGCAGGGGACTCGGGTAACGACCTGGCCGCCATGCTCACGGGGTTCAAGGTCATCGTGGTGGGCAACGCCACCCCGGGTCTGAGGGAGGAGTTGACGGACAGGGCCGGGGAGATGGGGATCTTGGACCGGCTCTACTTCGCCGAAGGCTTCTACGCGGCTGGAGTCCTGGAGGGGTGTCGGCACTTCGGGGTCTTCTGATCCCGCACTCCGGGTTCTCCACCGGCGACGCCCGCCTCTGCGACCTCCGCCTCCGTCAGCCGCGCCTCGGCCACCCCCGCCCCCACCATCCCCGGCGGACGTTTCAGGACAGCTTCTCCTGCTCCAGCCGTCGAGCCTCCACCAGGAAGTAGACGAAGAGGACCAGGAAGATCAGGTCCAGGAGACCGAAGACGGCGAAGACGTTGTGGGGGAGCGTGTTCGTTCCCCAGTGGTAGAACGCGACACCGGAGTAGACTGCCTTGTAGATGGCTCCCACCAGCACCAAGTCTAGGTTCCGCTCCATGTTCCGGTACACCAGGAGGTACATGATCCCCTGGACGAAGACGAAGCCGGCGGCGGCGTGGAGGTACGC
Source organism: Gemmatimonadota bacterium (assembly GCA_050114895.1). Lineage (GTDB taxonomy): Bacteria > Gemmatimonadota > Gemmatimonadetes > Longimicrobiales > Gaopeijiaceae > JASFRP01. The sequence continues at coordinate 4,034 of JASFRP010000233.1, read as the reverse complement.
GGGCTCCGTGGGCAGGGCGATGCCCAGCATCCCGTACACCCAGGGGTAGAGGAGGAAGAAGGCCACGCCCAGGACCAGGTCGTAGACGGCGGCTACCAGGAACAGCCCGCGGAAGAACCCTCGGTTGCGCATGATTCTCCTTTGCGTCAAAGGTGCCCGGCGCTGCTCGGACGGGGCGTCCGCCGAGCCTCTGGAGAGCTTCGCAGGATCTCCTTGAAGCCGCTCTTTCGAATCTCCGTCTCCTCGGCGGAGTAGAGCTTCTCGGCGAGCCAGAGAAAACCGTTCTGGAGCTCTTCCACCGTCATGTCCCGGGGGACGAAGTTGATGTCGAAGAGGGTGCAGAGCTCCCACGCCCCGTCCCTGATGAGGCGGCCTTCCTCCTTCAACCGTCGGTAGACGGGAGTTCCCGGGAAGGCGGTCAGGAAGGTGATCTGGACGTCGGACAGCCGCAGCTCCCGGGCGTGGTCGTAGACCTGACCGAAGATATCCGGCGTGTCTCCGTCCAGACCCAGCACGTAACAACCGATGACCCGGATCCCGTGGGACTGGATCCGGTCCACGGCCTCCTGGTGGTGCTCCACCTGCTTCATCTTCCAATTCGCCCGCAGCTCCACCCCGTCCAGGCTCACCGCTCGGGGACTCTCCAGCCCGATGAGGACCTGGCGGCACCCCGCGTCTCGCATGAGCCGGAGCAGCTCCTCGTCCCGTGCGATGGAGAGGTCCGTCTCGGCGAACCAGCGGACGTTCTCGCCGGCCAATCGACGCATGAGCTCCCTGGACAAGGGCTTGTTCACGAAGCTGTTGTCATCCGCCAGCTCGACGAAGGGGCGGTCCCAGATCTCCTTCAGGGCCCGGATCTCCGCCAGAATCCGCTCAGGCGGCTTCACCTTGAACCCCGAGGTCAAGAGGACGGAGCTGGCACAGAACTCACAGCGATGGGGACATCCCCGTGTGGTCTGGACCGTCAGGCGATTGTACTTCTCCGGGTCCAGCAGGTCGAAGCGAGGGATAGGAGCCCTGGCCAGGTCGAACCCTCCGTTCCCGTCGTTCCGATAGAAGGGCTGGAGCTCTCCTTTGTCGAAATCCGCTACCATCCGGGCCCAGTGGAGCTCCCCTTCGCCCATGACCACGGCGCTGCAATGCGCCTTCGCCTCCTCGGGACAGGCGGTGACGTGCGGGCCTCCCATGACCACCGGAATCCCATGGTGTCGGTAATAGTCTGCCACCTCGTAGGCTTCGAAGATCTGGGCCGAGTAGGTGCTGAGGGCTACGAGATCGAAGTCCAGGGGTGGGTCCCCTCCCGCCCTGGAGTCCGCAATCTCCAGGTACTCCACCTCGTGGCCTTCCGGGGTCAGGGCTGCCAGGGTCAGAAGGGCGAGGGAGGGGAGGGAGGCGATGGTCTTGTTCCGTTCCACGAACCCCGGAAGTGTCAGCCCTAGCCGGGTCAACTCTTCGTTGTGGGCCCGGACTCCGCTCATGGCGATGAGGCCAATCTTCATGATATCCAAACCTCTCTCAGGGTCAGGAGGCCCCCCAACAGCGCGCTGAGGACCGGGATGGCGAAGAGGGGGCGTGCCCGGGGCAGATGGGCCACCAGGATGCAGGTGGTGGGCATGGTGAGGGCGCTGACCACGAAGCTCCAGGAGGCCACCGGAAGCCAGGGGCTGGGCTGTGGGAGAATCCGGGTGGTGAAGAAGAAGAGGAGATTGAGGATGCCCAACCCGAAGAGCGCCACGTGGGCCAGCCGGTAGAGTCTGCGCTTGAGGCTCCCGTACCCGTCCAGGAACTCTTCCTTGTGGAAGAAGGACCCCAGGGTCAAGCCCAGGACCGTTCCCAGGACAATCCAGCCCCAGGCCAGGATCAGGTTCAGGTGCGGCACGACGGGGGTCATGTCGGATCCTCCTGAGCTCGGGATTGCCCGGACCCCTCCGCCCAACGATCAACGATGCTGGACTATGCTGCCTGCATGGGGGTGATTCAATACGTAAGATGGCGTAGTGGCAGGCACCCGGGGTCGGGTCCACTTTCTGGAGGCCCCGGCCGAATGAGGCGCACTCGGACGGAAGCTCGGGGTCAGATCCTCAGGACCTTCGCCCCTCGAATCTTGCTGTTCCTCAGCTCCTGCAGGGCGACGTTGGCGTCCGCCAGGGGATATTCCTGGATCTCCGGGCGGATGGGGATCTCGGCCGCCAGCTCCAGGAACTCCACCACGTCCCGCCGGGCGACGTTGGCGACGCTCTTGATCTCCCGTTCCATCCAGAGGTCCTCGGCGTAATCCAGGGAGAGGAGGACGTCCTTATCGACATCCTCCTTGCGGATGGCGTTGATGACCAGCCGTCCTCCGGGGGCCAGGTTCCTCAGCCCTTCCACCACGGGCTTCCACACCGGAGTGGTGTCGATGATGGCATCCAGCCCCTCGGGCGCTCGGTCCGTCGTATCGCCTGCCCAGGCGGCGCCCAGCTCCAGGGCGAACTCCCTCTCTTTCTCGGACCGGGCGAACACGGAGACCGGAGTGTCGGGGAACCGATGCCGAACCATCTTCAGGACGAGGTGCCCGGAGGCGCCGAACCCCGTCAGCCCCAGGGACTGACCGTCCTGGATCCCGGTGAGCCGGAGGGATCGGTAGCCGATGGCTCCGGCGCAGAGGAGAGGTGCGGCCTCCGCGTCGGTGAAGATTTCGGGAATGGCGTAGGCAAAGGCTTCCGGGGCCACCATGAGCTCGGCGTATCCCCCGTGGGCGTCCCTACCTGTGGCTCGGAAGTCCGGACAGAGGTTGTCCTGGCCTCCGCGACAGTAGCTGCACTCGCCGCAGGCGGAGAAGATCCAGCCGACACCGACGCGGTCCCCCGCCTGGTGTCGGGTCACCCCGGGCCCCACCCCCACCACGCTTCCTACCACCTGGTGGCCCAGAACCATGGGGAGGGTGGAGGGGGGAGTCCTCCCTTCGATCTCGTCCAGCTCCGTGTGGCACACCCCGGAGGTGACGACGCGGATCAGGACCTCCCCGGGCCCCGGGACCGGGTCGGGCAGCGTCTCCATGCGCAGGGGGCGCGGGTTCTGGGCCATGGGCGCAAGCGCCTCGAGGATCATGGCTTTCATGGCTCGAACCTGCCCCTCCGGTGAAAGGCTACTCGGCCAACTCCTTCAGGGTCTCCGTCAGAAGCTCGTAGAAGCGCCCCACGGACGCGATCTTGACCCTCTCGTTGGGAGAGTGGGGAAACTCGATCTGGGGACCGAAAGAGATCATGTCCATCCCGGGGATCATCTCGCCGATGATCCCGCACTCCAGACCGGCATGGATGGCCTCCACGTGGGGCTCCGCCCCCATGACCCGCGCATGGACCTCCTTCAATACCTGGAGGACCCTGGAGTCCAGGTCCGGCTTCCACCCGGGGTAGCCGTCGTGCTCCGTCACCTCGGCTCCCGCCAGATACCCGATGGCCCGGATCTTCCGCCGGATCCACCCCAGCGCGGAGGCCACCGACGACCGGGAGCTCATGTGGACCTTGACCTCCCGCCCCTGGGATTTCACGGCCGCCAGGTTCGTGCTCGTCTCCACGAGCCCCGGGATGTCGTTGCTCATGGCAATCACCCCGTGGGGGAGGGCCACGATGAAACGGAGCACGTGCCAGGTGCTGTCGGTGCTCCAGACCTGGGAGGGCAGCGGCACGTCTTCGATCTTGAGGTCCATGTCCGGCTCGACGACATGATACTCGGCTTTGAGGTCCTGGAAGAGCTGCCCCAGCTGGAGGAGGAACTCGCCGGATTGGTCGTCCGGGATCACCACCGTGGCCCAGGCCTCCCTGGGGATGGCGTTGTGCTTGTCCCCGCCCTGGATCTCGGAGAGAAAGCCCGGGGTGCCGTGGGCGATGGCGTGGATCATCCGGCTCAGGAGCTGGACGGCGTTCCCCCGCTGGAGATGGATGTCGACGCCGGAGTGACCCCCGTTGAGACCGAAGAGCTTCACCCGGTGGGCCGTGGCCCTGGAGGGGGCCGGCAGGGTCTCCACCGTGAGGACGAGCTCGGTGTCGGCT
>JASFRP010000232.1:0-5950 GCA_050114895.1 Gemmatimonadota bacterium | reverse complement strand
GTGGTGGGTGGAGCCGGGGTCTACTACGGCTACAGCCGGCACAGGGAGGCGGCGTACGAGGAGAGGGGCGAGTGGATGGACCGCATCCACCGCCGCGAATATTCGGTTCTGGTGGCGCTGTCCAACCCCAAGGCAATAGAAACCCTCATGGAGGTCGGGATGGCCTTGGCCCATGGTCATTCTGGAGAGCTTGTCGTCATGAGCGTGGTGGAGGTGCCGGAGGGGCAGGCCCTCCTTACAGGGCGCCGGGAGGCAAGAGCGCGGGCTCCGCTGCTGGAGCAGGCCATGAAGTACGCCGCCGACCGGGGTGTGGAGGCCCGCTCAGTGGTCAAGATCGCCCGTAGGGTCAGCTTCGGAATCGTCGAGACGGTCCGGGAGGAGGAATGCAACTTCCTCCTCATGGGGCGCCCCCGAGCGCAATCGTTCTTCGAACGCCTGGTAGCCAACTCTGTGGAGCGCGTTCTCCGAGACGCTCCGTGCCAGGTGGGCGTGGTGTACGGTACCGTTCGGCCGGATAAGATCGCGCGTATCGTGGTCCCGATGGCGGGGAGTGGGAACGCGAAACTCGCCGCCAGCCTGGCCCCCGCATTTTCCACCTGGTTCGAGTCGGTCACTCTTCCCCTCACCGTCGTGGAAAGCGACGCAACCGAGAGGGACAAAACGACAGCGGCAGAGGAGGCCACCCGTGCCTGGGAGACGAGCGGGCAGCCTGGAGAGGTCCAGGTGTTGCGCCGACGGGAGTTGGGAACGGGGCTGGCCCAGGCGCTGCGGAGCGGTGACCTGGTACTCATGGGAGCCCCCGGAACCGGACATTTCCCCCTGGTTGGGGAGGCCCTGGCGGCCCTTCTCTCCCGCAAGCGAAGAAACCCGGTGGTCGCCGTCCGGGAGGTGGAGGAAAAACGGGTCCGGCGGTTCGAACGCGTCTTCTTCAGCAGGAAGTGATGCCCCATGCAGACTCAACCAACGGGACCCGTCGCCCAGTTTGCGGACCAGTTCTGGGCTTACCTCCCCACCCTCGCAGCCGGCCTGTTCGTCCTGGCCGTGGGGATCCTCCTGGGGTGGATCGCCAAGAAGGCGGCGGTTCGTGTTCTGATCTGGCTTCGGCTTGACCGCCTGGGGGGCAGGGAGGGGTGGCGAACGGCCTTTGGAAAAGGGGACGTGAGGGCAGCTCTCTACAACCTGGTGGGCAGCCTGATGATGGTGGTCATCGTGCTGGTCTTCCTGGATAATGCCTTCCAGATCTGGGGCCTGCAGGTGCTGACACGCCTCATGGATCGAACCGTCTTCTATCTCCCCAACCTGGGGTTGGTGGCTCTCATCGTCGGCGTCGGGGTTCTGGTCACCAACGTGGTCTCCACAAGGACGGAAAACGCGCTGGACGAGATGGAGGTTCGGCACGCCCGGCTCGTGGGGCTCGTCGTCAAGGCCGTCTTGCTCTCCCTGGTGGGGGCCCTGGCCCTCTGGCAGCTGGCCTTTGCACGGGAGATCATCCTGGGAGCCTTCCTCATCGCCTTCGGGTCCATCGGCGTCGCCTTCGCCCTGGCGGTGGGGATCGGGGCGGGAAGGGCCATCCAGGTTGGGCTGGAGGATCTCTTCCGCAAGAAGAAGGGCGAGGGTGAGGAGTAGAGGCCTCCATCCTCCCGCACCCCGCTCGTGCCCGCGGGACGAAGGCCGGAAACGAAACCTGTCTCCACTCGTACCTCGTAAGGCACCAGAAGCAGATTGGGCCCCGGGCTCCCATCTCCCTGGAGGGAGGCCCCCGCCGGACCCGAGGCCAGAGCCCCCCCACCGCGCCGGAGAACCAGGAATGACACAAGAGGACAGCGACCTGAGCCTCGAACTCCCCGAGTCACAGGAATACTCCCCCCAGGGCCTGGCCAGGATCCTGGATGCCGGAGAGCCCATCCAGATCATGGACGTGCGGGCCCCTGAGCGAGTATCCCGAGGCCGCATCGATCTGGTTCCCTCCGAGCGGTTCCACAACGTCCGGGGATCCGAGCTCATGCACCACCAGAGTGTGGCCAGCACGGGCCTCGACCCCGCGTTGCCGGTGGCTGTCATCTGTGGAGAGGGGAAGGATTCCAGGGTCCTGGCCTACCATCTCTCCCGGATGGGGCTGGACGCGAAGTCCGTGACGGGAGGGATGGTAGCCTGGATGCGGCTGACCCTTCCCCGGGAATTGGACCCACCGCAGGGGCTGGACCGTCTCGTCCAGTTCGACCGCGTGGGGAAGGGATGCCTGGGTTACCTCCTGGTCAGCCGGGGGAAGGCCTTCATCATCGATCCACCCCTCCACTTCCAGACCTACCTGGAGGTTCTGGAGGAGACCCGCGCCACCCTGGTGGGAGTTGCCGACACCCACGTCCACGCGGACTACGTGAGCGGAGGTCCTGCCCTGTCCCGACGCTTCGGAGTCCCGTACTACCTGCACCCGGCCGACGCGGTATACCCGTATGACGGCACACCGGGGCGGCTGGAGCACCACCCTATCGCCGACGGCGACGGCCTCGCGTTGGGGGACACGGAGCTGAGGGTCATGCACACGCCAGGGCACACCGAAGGGAGTGTGACCTATCTGGTGGAGGACCGCGTAGCCCTCACCGGGGATTTCCTGTTCGTGGATTCCATCGGCAGGCCGGACCTGGGGGGAAAGGAAGAGGAGTGGGCCGGGCAGCTCTGGGATTCCATGGCCCGGGCCGTTCGAAAGTGGCCGGACGGCGTGGCCGTGTACCCGGCTCACTACGCCTCCGAGGGGGAGCGGAGGATGGGCCGAGCCGTGGGAATCCCCTTCGGAACCCTCCTCCGGGAAAACGAGATCCTCAGGATCCAGGATCCGGAGGTGTTCCTCTACACCATTCTGGATCAGAAGGCCCCGTTTCCGGAGGCGTATCGGAAAATCAAGGCCATCAACCTCGGCTTGGCGCCGGTGGTGGGGACGGAGGTGGAGGAACTGGAGGTCGGGAGGAACGAGTGCGCGTTGGGGGGATTGCCGGGCCTGTGATCGCAGGTTGGAACGGAGTCGATGGCAAGGGGGTTTGAGAGGGAGCACAAGCCTGGGAGCTCATGAGAAACCGGGCACGGCCTCCGGGATCTCGAGCCTCCACCACCTTTGGGTTGAGATCAAACTTACCTGACCAGCATGCGGAACTACACTGCTCCCGCCATCGTCCTCGCTGTGGGACTCGTCCTCGCCGGTGCTTTCATCGGCGCAGGGTTCAGGGCCGGGCGAGCCACGGACCGGTTTGTGACTGTCAAGGGCATCTCCGAGAGGGAAGTGGAAGCGGACCTGGCTCTCTGGCCCCTCCAGATCGTGACGGCTGACGACGACCTCTCTGCGGCGCAGGCCCGGATGGATCGAATGGTCTCCCTCACACGATCGTTCCTCGGTGAGAAGGAGATCCCGGAAGATCAGGTCACCATCCAGTCCTTCAAGGTGACCGATGCCCAGGCCAACCCCTACCAGGGGGGGAATACCTCCAACCGCTTCATCATCACCCAGACCCTCATGGTCCGATCCGAAGACCCGCACCGGGTTCTGGCCGCCAGTCAGGAGGTAGGGGAGCTGGTGGACGCCGGGGTGGTTCTCACCTCCGGCCAGGAGTATGGGCCCGGCGGGCCCACCTTCGTCTTCACTCGACTGAACGACCTCAAGCCGGAGATGCTTGCCGAGGCCACCGGCAGGGCCCTGGAGGCAGCCAGGGAATTCGCTTCGGCGTCGGGCAGCGAGGTGGGTAAGATCCGGCAGGCCAGCCAGGGAGTCTTTCAGATCCTTCCCAGGGACGCCGCCCCAGGCCAGCAGGAGCAGAACCAGCTCTTCAAGACGGTTCGAGTGGTGACCACGGTGGAATACCTGCTGGAGGGATGAGGAAAGGGACTCGGCAACTCCCGAACACGGGACAAGTTGTCCGATGCTACCTCAGGCCACCCGGCCTTGCTCCCTTCCCCGATGGATCTTGAACCTGAGAATGGCCTCCGCGGTCCTGCCCATCACGGCGTGAGGGGCCACCCGTCCGCAGACTCCCATCCCATCCTTCGGTACGCAAAGGCGATGGCACCAGAGGGAATGGCTCTTCGTGAGGGGGCAGCCGAGACAGGTATATTCGGGAACTCGCGTCCGGGTTCGCTTGATGAGGCGCCGAGTAGCCATTCCCTGAGTCCTTGCTTTCCTTGACGGGGCTAAATAAATAAGAACAGTTCTGATTCTCCTTAACGGCAGGATTCGTGCCGGAGCTCCCCGATTCGGGACGGTCCCTGTCCTCATGGCCGTCCCCGGGTTGGGACCAGCCTCGAAGAGGCCGCTCTCGCGGGTTTGCCCTCCGCCGCCTACGCAGGGAGGATCCAGAGGGGATGCACCATTCTCCTCCAGACCCCATCTTGGTGCCCGTCCCGACGAAACGGTCCCCGGGGTGCGGAGGGGAGGTCCGGCACCCGGGACAGGCCCTCTCATCCGGCCCGGAGTCGCGTCCGATGCCTGAAGCCCATCATCTCCTCTCCCTATGGAACCCCACCTATTCCAATGTGGCCATGGACGTTCACCTCCGGGTCCTTCTCCGCTGGGCGGAGATGGCGGAGGAGGGCGATGCGTCCCAGGGCGACGTGTATGTCTGGTGGGCCCGTCTCCGTTCCCCGGAAAGGACGAGGCCCCACCCATACCAGGCAGAGATACTGGAACTGGATCAGCAGATCAGGGACGGGGTCGAGACTCACCTCTACCTGACCGACTATCGGTCCCTTTACGTGGGGCACCTGGGGGAGATCACGGCGACGGATGTTCCCAGGGAGCGGCCCGAGGAGAAGAGTCACATCCCGGATTACGTCCTGAAGCACAATGCCGGGTTCTGGTTCCGCCTGCGGGACCTCCGGCAGGTGGTGAGCGGTGACCTGGCAGGTACGGAGCTGGAGATCCAGAGACTGCGGAACATCATCAAACCCCAGAAGCCCGTCTCCATGTACGGAGGGATCGCCGACGCTCCCATGATCGTGCGGAGAGAACCGCACGTTCGGTGGTTCGAAGACAATGACGAGCTGACGGGTGGTCAGCTCTGGGCCCAGTTGGAAGCCCAGCTCAGAGGGGAGTCGAAAAGAGTGGCCCGGCAGCTACGGGACAACCTCTTCGGCCCCAGGCTCTGGAGGGCGATGGAGCCCGCTTCCAGAACCTTCCTGACGTCGGCGGAAGCCGTGTTCCGGTCCAGGGCCGACGACCCCAGCTTCGACTTCTCCACCGTGGCCATCGAATACGCCAAGTCGGTGGAGGTGGAGCTGAACGCCCTCATCTTCCCCGCCCTCCGTTGGTTCGTGGCGGACAAACCCCCGAAACAGAGAGAGCTCCACGGGACCCATACCCGCCTGGATCTGGGGAAGCCGGTCCGGCACCAGACCCTGGGGGCTATCGTTTACTACCTGGACCAGGTGGGGCTGGTGCGAAAGGGAGTGTGGGCGGCCCTGAAGGGTGACGCCGAGTGGATCCTCTCAGACGACACGAGGGAGGCGCTGGAGAACCTGCTCGAGCTGAGGAACCCGGCGGCTCACTGGGAGATCACCATGGGAGACCTGGTGTCAGAACACCGCGCCCGCCTTCTGGGCATCGGATGCGAAGGGCTCCTGGTCCGGATCATCCAGGCGAAGATCCGGGGGGAGGAGTTGCGCCGCCGTTGAGCCCTTCTTCTCCGGAGTCTCCCAGGGGTGGGAGTCGGGAGGCATCCCATGACACGGACCGGCCGATCCATCGACGGGTCTTCATCGGTGGCTGTTCCCGCTCCGGAACCACCCTCCTTCAGCGCCTGCTCGCGGGGCACCCTCGCATCCACACGTTCCCGGAGACCGGTGTGTTCCTTCGAGCCCTGGGGATGCGCGGTCCCGTCCTCCCCTGGGCCCGCCTGGGATTGACGCTGGGCAAAGAGCGGAAATCGCTGATCCGCCTCCTCCAGCAGGTCGGTGTCACCGACGCTGA
>JASFRP010000231.1:0-5980 GCA_050114895.1 Gemmatimonadota bacterium | reverse complement strand
GAAGAATATGAGGGTGGGGAGGGGGGGGCGGAGAAGACGGTCCTCCTCATGTGCAACCACTGTGACGACCCGCCGTGCGCACAGGTCTGCCCCGTTCAGGCCACGTACAAGAGGGAGGACGGGATCGTCCTGGTGGATCATCACCGGTGCATCGGATGCCGGTACTGCATGATCGCCTGCCCTTACAACGCCAGGTATTTCAATTGGAGGGAGAACGAGGACTGGCCGAACAAAGAATACCCGAAGCGCTCTCACGGGGTGGCCGAGTCCTGCAACTTTTGCGCGCACCTCGTGGACCAGATGAAGCTGCCGGCCTGCGTCCAAACCTGCCAGGATATTGGAGCCGGAGCCCTTGTCTTCGGTGATCTGAACGATCCCCAGAGCGAGGTGGCACGCCTGGTGGCGGAACGCTCCACCAAGCGCATCAGGGAGGATTGGGGGACGGAGCCCAAAGTCTACTACATCGGCCTGTAGGACCGGCCTGAAACCGCAAGGATCTCCGCTATGGACGTCCAGTTCGCAAAGATCGAAGGAAGATCCGCCGGATTCTGGGTGACCGTGAGTCTCCTGGCCGCCTTTGGGGTGGCCGGCTTTGTGGCCACCATGGTCATGCACTACAACGGCCTCTACCTGTCGGGGATGTCGAACCGGGTCCCCTGGGGCCTCCAGATCGCCATGGCCATCTTCTACATCGGTCTCTCCGCCGGATCCCTGGTGGTGTCTGGCCTGTACGGGGTCTTCGGCAAGATGGAGTATAAGCCCTTCGCCAGAATCGCCGCCTACCTGGCCATGCTCTTCCTCATCGCGGGGCTGCTGTCCATCTTCACCGACCAGGGGCGGGTGGATCGGGTGTTCACGAAGCCCTTCACCTACGTGAACGCCACTTCCATGTTCTCCATCAACCCGGCCCTGTACTCCGGCCACATCATGATCTGCGTCCTCTATCTATGGGCCTTGTTCAAAGAGAAGGGAACGCTGACCAAGATCACCTCCCTCGTGGTCGTCCTCTGGGCCATCGGCACCCATACGGGGACCGGAGCCATCTTCGCCTTCGTTCCCAGAGAGCTGTACAACTCGTCACTCTTGCCCCCCAGCTTCGTGGCTGCCGCCCTTTCCTCCGGGGCAGCCCTCATGATCCTGGTCCTCGTGAGCCTGTTCAAGTTCACGCACCGTCACCTGGATGACGAGCTCATCATCTGGATGGGCCGGAGGCTCCTCTCCATCTTCCTGGTGGTCACCTTCTATGTCCTCCTCATCGAGAACGCTCACCGGGCGTATCTCGCCTATTCCCACGAGGCCGGGATGTTCTTTCTCTTCGGGGGGGTCCACAGCTTCATGTTCTGGATTGGGCTCATCACCGTAGGGTCTGTCGTTCCGGCCATCATGCTCTTCAATCGCCGGACAGGGACCTCGGTGAAGTGGACCGTCGTCGCATCCACGCTGGTGGTCGTGGGGGTGCTCTTCGAGCGCTTCCTCATCGTGATCCCGGGCCTCATCCACCCCCCAGATCTCTTCCCCGGGTGGGAGATCACCGCTCCGGCGGTGGAGGGAATCGCCTCCTACTCCGTCAGCTACCTGGAGGTCCTCCAGACCCTCGGCGTCATCGGGGTCATCGGCTTTGCCTTCATCATGGGCCTGAAGCTCATGCCAATGGCTCCATTGGAGGCCAGGTGGTCCACGCCGGAGGAACGGGAAGCCGTCGCAGCCCGGACGGCGGCGTCCCTCAGGCCGCAGGGGGCGTGAGGGACGGCCCCCCAGGGTGGGGTGGGGCAGGGGCGGAACGCCGGCATCGTGCAGACGGCCAGACCGAGCTAGATTGATCGAGTCCCCGGATCCGGGGGATCCTCTCGCCCGATCCGGTCGGTTTGCCCACCGGTACCGATCCCGGGATCGGGCTCAACCCACTCGTCGCGATGAACCGCATTCTTACGGTATGTCTGCTGATCGTTGGATTTGGTGCCGCGCCGCTTTCGGCCCAGTCCGGAATGCTGTTCGTTCGGGTCAGCGGCCCGGCGGGCCCGGTGGCCAGCGCTCGGGTGGAGGTCATCCTAGAGGGCACAGTCCTGAACTGGGGAGAGACGAACGCCGAGGGGGTTGCTACCATCGGAGGCCTTCCGGCAGGCACGTTCCAGGTCCGAATCCAGGCCCTGGGCTTCCGGGATTGGTCGGAGGAGGGGATACGGATCACGGCCGGAACGGCCGAACCGCTTCAGGTCACCCTGGAGCTGGCGCCCATCGAGCTGGAGGGCATCACGGTCCGGAGTGACCGGGTCCAGATCCGGCGTGAGAACACGGAGTTCCAGACCACGGTGGAGGAGGCCGCCATCCTCCTCCTTCCCATGAAGTTCGACACCCGGGACCTGGTGGCCCTCACACCCGGTGCCCGGCCGGGGCACATCTGGGGTGGAGCGAACCTCCAGGCCAACAACTACCGCATCGACGGCTTGTCGGCGAACCATCCGGGCCTGGGGGGGGACCTCCTCCAGCCCAGCCTCCTTTGGATCGACCGGCTGGAGGTCCGGGGTCTGGGGGCCGGGGCGGAGTTTGGGGGGTTCCAGGGTGGGATGGTGGACGTCACCACCAAGAGTGGCGATAACCAGTTCCAGGGCAACCTCCGCACCCTCCTGGAAACGGATCTGCTGACGGGGACCAACCTGGTCAACACCGAGATCGGGACGGAGACGACGGGACGGCAGGGAGTGGAGGGAGAGCTTCGCGGCCCCCTGATTCGGGACCGGCTCGTCTACTACGTCTCGGGAAAATACCTCCATGACAATCAGCGGGCCCTGAATCACCTGCCCGGAGTGGAGGGCCACTACACCCCATTCCTTCAGACGGACCGTGAAGGGAAGCTCTTCGGGAAGCTGACCTGGACCCCCGGCCTCTCCCATCTCCTGGAGCTCTCCGGCGCCTACACCGACACCCGGGCGGAGAACTACGGGATCACCGGATACGAGGCAGCGGGGGCCGCACACCAGTATTCCTCTCCCACCTGGTTCGTGAACGGGTCGGTCCGGGAGCTGGTGGGAGGCTCAGCCGTCCTGGAGGCCCGCGCCAATCATTTCTCCCGGGACGAACGGTACGTCCCCTACGGAGGCCCAGACGTTCCGGGCATCTCCACGTACACACTCACGCCCCCCTTCTCCGCCTTCGGCAACGCCCCCCTCACGCTGAGAAGCGCGCCGTCCAGCACGGCCGTCACGGCTTCAGGGAGCTTTCGTTTTACCACCGGGGAGCTGGAGCACGGGCTGAAGATCGGGGGCGAGTACACGCGAGGGGATTTCCTGGACCAGCGGATCCGGAACGGGGGGATGACCTGGATGCCGGTGAAGTCGTCCCGGTTCGACCCGGAAGACCCCTCCACCTGGAGCCATCTGGTCTCCACCATCCTCCCGAGCAGATGGGGCGGGGAGGTGAATCTCGAAGCCGATGTCATGAACGCAGCCGCCTTCACGCAGGCGTCCATCTCCCTCGGCTCCCGGATCGTGCTCTCGCCCGGGCTCCGTTGGAACCAGTGGAAGGGCTGGATCACTCCCTCTTCCGGTCGGCGGATGCTCGCGGTAGAGGACGAGGGGTGGGACCCGCGCATCGGGGTTTCCGTGGATCTGACGCCTGATGGCCGCTTCGTGGCGAAGGCCCACTGGGGCCGGTACCACCAGAACATGATCTCCCAGATGTTCGATCGGGTGGAGGGTGCCGACGTCTTCACGAACCAGGAGTACTGGTATTACAGAGGGGGAGACCTCCCGGATCCCACCGCCACCTTCACCACCGCAGAGCGGGATTCGCTGGCGGCCCTGGGCCTCTTCCAGAAGTTCGGCGAGGAGATCCTGAACGAAACGGGTCCCGTGATGAACTACCGCCAGCCCTATGTGGACCAATGGCTCGTGGCCCTGGAGAAGCAGGTGGGCGACTGGCTGAAGGTGGAGGGCATCTACACCGAGAGGTCGAACAAGGACATGGTGGCGCTGGTGGACCTCAACCGGGCCTCCAACTACACCCGCTTCGAGAAGGTCCGGGTCTTCGACCAGACCGGAAGCATCGTGCCCTACGGCGGGGGGAGCGTGTATCTCCAGGAGCTCTACGTCCCAAACTACACCATCCTGGAGAGACTCCGGTGCAAAGCCTCAGCTGACTGCCCCGATTCTCCCATGGTCCCGGGCTTCACGTATGCCGACACCCTGAGCCTCACATGGAACCCGGACTACGTCCTGACCACAGCCCCGGATGCCCGCCGGGAGTTCAAGCAGCTCCAGCTCAATCTGGAGGTGGCGCTCCCCCAGTGGGGCGGGAGCCTCTCCTTCGTGGCCACCAAGTTGAAGGGGAACCTGGACAACGTCAGCGGCTACACCGACCCGGAGGGGTACGGAGCCGGGCCCTACGTGAGGGTGAACGAAGGCGTGAACTCCTTCGGCATCCTGGAGAACTACTCAGACCAGGAGTGGAAGGTCTCCGTGTGGGGGGGCCTGCCCTGGCAGCTTCGGGGGGGGGCGTTCTGGACCTTCCGGTCCGGCGACCACTATTCGCCGCGATTCCGGCTGTACGGGCTCGGGTTCTTCGACTATCGAGTGGATACGGGCGTACTCAAACGGGGTGGGATCCCGGAGCGCCCGGGCCAGTCCATCGACTACGCGCTGCTCTGGCCCCTGGAGGGCCACAACGTCTATGTCGGGCCCAGGGGACTCCCGGTTTTGGAGGGAAACTCGATCCTGGACGTGCGCCTGGAGCGGATGTTCCAGATGGGAGGATACGACCTCTCCCTGTCGGTGGACGTGTTCAACCTCCTGCGGAACGAGGCCATCACCACGCTGAACACCATGGTCAACAATGGCCCGGACTACGGTTACAGGAAGAGCTACTCCCTCTTCGTGCCCGAGATCGATCCCAACCAGTACTACCAGGCTCCCCAGGAGCGGGTGCCGCCTCAGACGTTTCGCCTCGGTATGGCGGTGTATTTCTGAAGAGAATCCGGGAGGACATCCCTTCTGTCGCCCTCCTCCCTGCCGGAAACCCCGTCCGGCGATCTCTGGGCCCTTTCCGGTGTTAATACTGTAAGGCCGGCGCGCCGGGCACAGGGAGGTCACCATGCGCATGCCCCAGTTCACCTCGCTTCTACTGATTCTGGCGCTGACGACCGCTTGTGGCGAATCCGGGGTGCGGTCCCACCCCGGACCTGAAGTCGCGGAGGCGGAGGTCGGTGGGGCGGGATCTCCGACGGCACAGGAGCGGGACACCGCAGGCGCCGGCGATCTCCGGCGGGAGATGGTCCGATGGCAGATCGAGGCACGGGGAATCCGGGACACGGCGGTGCTCCGGGCCATGGGAACCGTCCCCCGCCACCGCTTCGTATACGATGCGCCCCTCCCCCAGGCGTACGGAGACTACCCCCTTCCCATCGGTCACTCTCAGACCATCTCCCAACCCTACATCGTGGCTTTCATGGCGGAGGCGGGGGAGATCTCCAGGGAGGACCGGGTCCTGGAGATCGGAACCGGGTCGGGGTATGGAGCGGCAGTCCTGGCGCAGCTGGCAAGGGAAGTGTACACCGTGGAGATCATCCCGGAGTTGGCGGAGGCGGCCCGGGCGGCCCTGGGAGAGCTCGGATACGGGAATGTACAGGTCCGGACTGGAAACGGTTGGCTGGGGTGGCCCGAGCATGCGCCATACGATGCCATCGTCGTCACCGCCGCACCGGACGAGGTTCCTCCCGTGTTGGTCGAACAGCTTGCCCAGGGCGGCACCCTGGTGGTCCCGGTGGGTGAGCTGTTCCAGAACCTCCAGGTCCTGAGGAAGACTCCGGACGGCCTGGAGGAGGTCGCCTCCCTTCCTGTTCGGTTCGTACCCATGGTACGGGAGCGACCCGACACGGGGCGATGAGGCCGGCTCGGGGACCCAGCCTCCTCCCGGATTCCGACTCCTCCCAAAGGCAGGATCAGAACGTGTAGGAGACCCCCAGCTCGATCTCCTTGAATCGCCCCCA
>JASFRP010000230.1:0-5985 GCA_050114895.1 Gemmatimonadota bacterium | reverse complement strand
TCCGCCCGAGATGACCCACGCCGAACGGGCCCAGATTGAGGCGGAGGTGGCGGCGGTGGGGGAGCAGTTGATCAGAGCCATGGGCAACCTCGATGTTCCAGCCCTTTCAGCCCTGTACGATCCGTCCACCATGCACGGCAACGATGGGTCGGTCTACTACCCCACGTATGACGAGTGGGTGGCTCACGTCGAGCTGCTTCTTGGGAGCTTCCAGGAACTGAGCAGTGAATGGACGAGCGCGCGAGTGGACGTTCTGGCGCCAGATGCGGCGTTGTTCGTGGGGCAGAGCGAGGCGCGGTTGGAAAGCACCGAACAGGGTGAGTCCCGTGAGGGGTACGTCACTCTCGTGTTGAGGAACATAGACGGGGCCTGGAAGATCATCCATCAAGCGTCCGTCGGACGATGGGCCCCGATTGGGAGTGAGCCGGAGGGCTGACGGACCAGTGCCCAGCCCTCCGGGCCACCGGAGCGCCTCCGTGGAGCACCGTCAAGGGCATTTCATCCGCCGAGTGGGAAGCCGAGCCCTCCTTGCACGGTCCAGTTGCGGTTCTTGAGGTCGCCGACGACGTCGTTCGTATCGGACACGTTGTTCAAGCCGAAGTGGTACCGGGCGTCGGCCCAGAGGGAGATGGAGCCCAGGTAGATCGCGACGTCCGCTCCGGCGATCCCAGAGAAGTCGGTCTTCTTGAAATCGTCCCCGCAGTCGCTGCCGCTGCTGTCACAGCTCGTGTTGAATCCCAGGGCGGCACCCCCGAACACGCTGGGCTTGATGAGGGCGAGGGGGAGGCCCAGCTTCACGACGGCGGGGATCTCCAGATAGTCCAGGCTGAACTCGTTCACCGCGTCTCCCAGATCGAGCTCGACACCTTTCTGGGAATACTGGGCGGCGATCTGGAAACCCAGGGAGCCGGCGTCGTAGTCGAAGAAAACGCCCCCGGCAAACCCTGTGCGATTGCTCTTGTCGAAGGTCTCGTTGACGTCCAGGGAGGCAGTGGCCACGGAAACGCCACCCCTGAGGCCCCAGGTGAGGTCCCCCTGGGCCAGAGCGGAGTGGGGAGCCAGGGCAAGGCAGGCCAGGCCTGGCAGGACCGCGAAGACGAAACGGGAGGTTCTCATGAAACAGCTCCGATTGAGGTCCGACGCAGGGGTGCAGCCGGACCAGGGTGAGGAGGCGGCGTGACTTCATGGGCATCGTGCCGGACTCGTTTTCCTGGGTGCTGCCAACCGGCCGGCCTTGACCCTCATACATCCGGTTATGGAAACGGGTTCCCCGGTCCCGCGGTGCCTCGGGAGATCCAGGGGGTGCGTCCGTTGCAGGTTGTTCCATCCCTGGGGATTTGATTAGACTGACGAGACAGGTGCGAGACCGATTCCTGCCCACCGAACCCCTTGTAAAGATCTGGCCATGAGCAACCAGCGCGTCCCCGGACCGAGGCCGGACGAGGTCCGGGCCTTTACCAAGGCCCTCCTGGTGGACCTTCAAGCCCTCGAGGAGATGCTGAGCCGGGGGATGATCGAATCCGGCGTTCGAAGGTTCGGTGCGGAGCAGGAAGCCTTCCTCGTGGACAGGACCTTCCATCCGGCGCCGAAGGCTCCAGAGATTCTGGAGCGACTGGGCCGCGGCGCCTTCACCACCGAGCTGGCCCGCTTCAACCTGGAGATGAATCTCCCTCCGGTTCCCCTGGCGGGGGCGTGCTTCTCCAGGGTCCATGGGGAGATCGAAGCGCTGCTGAAAGAGGCGAAGGCAGCCGCCGCCGAGGAGGGAGCCGACATCTTCCTGGGGGGAATCCTCCCCACCATCGAGAAGGCGGACCTGAGCTTCGAGAACATCACTCCCGCGCCCCGGTACTATGCGCTGAACGAAGCCCTGAACCGGCTCCGAGGTGGAAAGCCGTACAACCTGAAGGTGGTGGGCTGGGATGAGCTCCACGTGGAGCACGACAACGTCATGCTGGAAGCCTGTAACGCCAGCTGCCAGTTCCACCTTCAAGTTTCCGCCGAAGAGTTCCCCTCCTTCTACAACGCCGCACAGGCGGCCCTCGCCCCGGTCCTTGCCGTGGCAGCCAACTCCCCCCTTCTCTTCGGCAAGCGTCTGTGGGCCGAGACCCGCATCGCGCTCTTTCAGCAGTCCCTGGACACACGGGACACGGCGGTTCACCAGAGGGAGGTACCGCCGCGCGTGAGCTTCGGGACCCATTGGGTCGAAGGATCCGTAGTGGAGCTGTTTCAGGAAGACATCGCCCGATTCCGGGTCCTTCTGGCCGGAAAGATGGAGGAGGACCCTCTTGCCCTCCTTCGGGACGGGCAGGTCCCTTTTCTGAAGGCCCTCCAACTCTTCAACGGTACCGTCTACCGCTGGAACCGTCCCTGTTATGGGGTGATGGAAGGGAAACCGCACCTCCGCATCGAGTCCCGCGTCCTCCCCTCTGGCCCCACGGTCCTCGACGAGGTCGCGAATGGAGCCTTCTGGACCGGCCTCGTCCTGGGGGTCGCCCATGAGATCGAAGACGTTACCCAGCGCATGGACTTCGACGAGGCCCGTTCCAACTTCATCGCGGCGGCCCGCCGGGGGATGAACGCCGGTTTCGTGTGGTTCGACGGGGAGTCCGTCGACGCCAAGACGCTCGTCCTGGAGAGGCTCCTTCCCATGGCCGATCGAAAGCTGCGGGAGGCGGGGGTGGATGGAGAGGACGTGAGCCGGTACATGGGGGTGATCGAAGACCGAGTCAGGGTGGGGCAGAACGGCGCGACGTGGACGCTAAGGTCTGTGGCGAACCTGAAAGGGCAGGGGACCCGGTCGGAGCGGCTGGCGGCCATCACCGCCACGGCACTTCGCCTGCAGGGCGAAGGTCGCCCAGTTCACGAGTGGGAGCCCGCGACGCTGACCGAAGCCGGGGGTTGGGAGAAGACCTTTCTTCGGGTGGGCCAGTACATGGACACGGACCTCTTCACCGTCAACGAGGATGAGCTGCTGGAGCTTGCCGCCTTTTTGATGGATCGGAAACAGATTCGCCATGTCGCGGTGGAGGACCACCAGCACCGGCTGGTGGGAATCCTGTCCTACCGGCAGATGCTCAGGATCATGGCGGAGAGTCCGGGAAAGGGAATCCCCCAGGGTGTCGCAGTGAAGGAGATCATGGACCCTGATCCCCCTTCCATTTCGCCGGAGACCCTCACGGTGGAGGCCATCGAGCTAATGAGGAGGCACGATGTCTCCTGCCTCCCGGTCCTGAAAGACGACCGGCTGGTGGGTCTCGTGAGCGAGAGGGAGTTCATGCCCATCGCCTACCAGCTCCTGAAAGACAAGCTGGGCGAGAAGTAGCGCCTGTCTGCCATGACCTGGGGTGTCCGGGAAGGGCGCTGGGAGGACGTGAGCAGGGTCCTGGGCAGAGTCCGAGGAGGCCGACCCGGTCCCACGCTCATCGCCGTGGGGGGGCTCCACGGAAATGAAACGGCCGGGATCTTCGCGCTCCAGAGGGTTCTGGCAGCCCTCTGGTCCAGGGAGGCCCACCTTGCCGGAGAGCTCGTCGCACTGCGAGGCAACCGGCGGGCCCTGGCCCAGAATCGCCGGTTTCTCCGTCGGGACCTGAATCGGCTCTGGACCCCGGAAGGGGTGGAGGCCGTCAGAGAGACCGACGCACGGGGTCGGAGGGCCGGTGGAATCGACACCGGTGAGGAGAAAGAGCAGGCGGAGCTCCTCCAGGTCCTGGAGGACACCGTGGCCGATGCAAGGGGGGAGGTGCTCCTCCTGGACCTCCACACGACTTCCGGGCCGGGGCCTCCCTTTACCACCGTCGCCGACGCCACACTGAGTGGAACCTTCGCCCAAGCCATCCCGGCACCCCTGATCCTGGGCCTGGGTGCGGTCCTGACGGGCACGTTGAACGCCTTTGTCACCAGCCTGGGAATCCCTTCGGTGGTCTTCGAGGGGGGCCAGCACCGCTCTCCGGGTTCCATCGCATCCTCGGAGGCCGCCATCTGGCTCGGACTGGCTGGAGCCGGGGTCCTGCGCCAGGGGGCTTTCCCGGAGGTGGGGGAGGCGTGGAACCGTTTGAAGAAGGCCGCGGCGGGGCTCCCTCCCATCCTGGAGATGCGGTACCGGCACCCGGTGAAGCCCGACGACGGATTTCGGATGCTTCCAGGCTTCGAGAGCTTTCAGGCCGTCTCCGCGGGTGAGATCCTCGCCCGGGACCGACATGGGACGGTCCGCTCGCCGACACCGGGAAGACTACTTCTTCCCCTCTACCAATCCCAGGGAGAAGACGGCTTCTTCCTGGTACGGGAGGTGGGCCCAAACCTTCCCTCGGGCCCACCTGGGGATTCGAAAACAAGAAAATCTTGACAGGGGATCGAATCGTGTCCTAGTGTATTATAACACCGATACACTAGGACGCTTTCATGTTCGAAGACATCGATCCCCGAAGCCCGAACCCACTCTGGGGGCAGATTGCCACCAGGGTGAAGGTGGCGGTTGCGGCCGGGGAGCTCCTCCCGGGAGAGGCGGTTCCCTCCGTCCGGGAGCTGGCCCGGCGCCTGAGGGTGAATCCCGCCACCGTATCCCAGGCCTACCGGGAACTGGCCAGGGAAGGCTTCCTGGAGACCCGCCACGGGGCAGGGACCTTCGTGAAGGAGGTGCCCCGGAACCGCCGTTCCGCGACCCTTTCCACCAAGGCGAGGGAGCTGGTGAGGGGACTCCTCCAGGAGGGGGCCCGGTTGGGCATCTCCGCCAGGGAGCTCGTGGAGGCATTCCAGCAGGAGGTCGGGAGCAAGGTCAATGACTAACGCCATCGAGATTCGTGGTTTGGGGTGGAGGCCGGACAGCTCCTTTGCGATCCAGGGATTGGATCTGTCCGTTCCCGCAGGGTCCGTCTACGGGTTCCTGGGCCCCAACGGATCCGGGAAGACCTCCACGATCCGCCTCCTCATGGGGATGGCCAAGCCCGGGGCGGGTGAGATGCGGATCCTCGAAGGAAGGGTGCCGTCGGACCTGCCGGGGATCCTCGCCAGGACGGGATACGTTCCCGAGAAACCCCACATCCATCCCGGTCTCACCGTGTCGGAAGCCATGCGTTTCCACGGGGCCTTCTATCCCACGTGGGACAGGCCGTGGGCAGAGGAGATGAGAGCGGGTTTCCGACTCAACCCGGACACGAGGTTCGCGAAGCTGTCCAAGGGGGAGCGGGGGAAGCTCTTGATTCTCCTGGCCCTGGCCCAGCGCCCGGAGCTGCTGGTGCTGGACGAACCCACCGACGGCCTCGACCCCGTGGTTCGCAGGGACGTCCTGACGGCCCTTCTGGAGTACGTCTCCGACACCGGAGCCACGGTCTTCATCTCCAGCCACCTGGTCCACGAGTTGGAGCGCTTCTGTGATTGGGTAGGGGTCCTGGACGACGGGCGCCTTCTGGCGGAGATGCCCATGGAGGCATTCAAGAACGAGATCAGACGCATTCGGGTGGTGGACCCACCATCCGATCCGGCGGGTGAACCTCCGTTCCACATACTCGGGAGACACCCGTCCGACGGGATGGCCGCCGGCGAGACATGGATCGTGAGAGGGTGGAACGACGAGATGGTGGGCTATTTCAAGGATGGAGGCGCCACCGTGAAGGATATCGTGCACCTGGATCTGGAGGACTGCTTCGTGGAGTTGCTCCGGGCCTCGAGGCCCGAAGTGTGGGGAGGGAGGAACGGAGGGCGCGTGGGGGTGCCCAGGAGGCCTGCAAGGGGCCGGACCAGGGCCGAGAAGGCGCCCACCGAGGAAAGGGAGGGCTGACCCATGTTCCGACAAATGCTCTTTCTCCACTGGAAGACTGTGCGCTACGGGCTGATTCCCTTCATACTGGCTGCGTTCGGTTTGCCGCTCCTCGCTGTCCAGGGGATCGTGTCCTCCTCGGCAGATCCTGCGGAGTCCGGAGTCTTCGCCGGGCAGCTGATGAGCCAGATGATCGCCTGGACACCCCTCTTTCCCCTCCTCGCCTCTCTGGT
>JASFRP010000229.1:0-6003 GCA_050114895.1 Gemmatimonadota bacterium | reverse complement strand
ATGATCTGTTCCTCCTTGCGAGGGTGGATGGAGGTCACCCCGTCATGAGCCCCGCCTCCCTCTACCTGGATGAGATCGTCCGTGACACGGCCCGAATCGCAGGCCCCCTGGCGGAACAGAACGGAGTCCGGGTGGAGCTGTCCGGGTTGGTGGAGGCACCCTTCCGCGGAGATTCCGGTCTTTTGGGCCGCCTCCTCCTGAACCTCCTGGACAACGCCATAAAACACTCGCCGGAAGGGGGCTCCGTGCAGGTGAGGATGGAAGAACGAGGAGGTGCCATCGAGATCGGCGTCGTGGACGAAGGACCCGGAATCCCTGCCGAGGTACAGCCCAGGATTTTCGAGCGGTTCTTCCAGGTCGACTCGGCGCGGACCCGGAACGGGAGGACGCTGACCAGCGGAGCGGGCCTCGGACTCGCCATCGGTCGGCGGATTGCCGAAATGCATGGGGGCCGCCTCGATCTCGCCACCTCCCGCCCCGGGCGCACCGAGTTCCTGCTGACCCTTCCGGCAAGTGGCTCACCGTTGAAGACTCCTCAGGAATCACCCATGGTCACCGGATGACTTCTCGCCTTCCTGGACGAGCCGCCACCCATTGCTTCTTCCACGCCCCGATCGTATTCTAAATTCATGAAATATTCATGATTGTCGGGGGGCGATGCTCCCAGCCCCCGGCGCAACTGTTCCCGGCAGAGGCCACTCCTGGGCCGATCCGACCACTGAACATTCGGTGCCCGAGGATGCCTGCCGGGACTCACATCCAACCCGAGACGCGGGGTTCCCGCACCATGATTTCCGCCAATCGCTTTCTGGCAGGGGCCATTCTGGCGACGTTCGTCGTCGTTGGATTGCCGTCGATCCTCTCCGCTCAGGTCGACACCACCCGCGCGGACACGGCGGTATTTCGCATCGAGGGCATCCGAGTCCAGGCGAGCAGGGCCCTGACGACGCCGGGGGGAGCGAGCGCCATCGAGGTGACGGTAGACTCCCTGGGGCTTCCATCGGATGCCACCACCGAGGAGTTGTTCCGGGAGATTCCTACCCTCCATGTTCGGACCAACTCCCGGGGGGAGGCGGAGATCACGATCCGGGGGTCGGAGTCCCGACAGGTCGCGGTTCTGGTGGACGGGGTCCCACTCACCCTTGGCTGGGATGCGCGGACGGACGTATCGGTGCTGCCGGCGGGAGCCGTGTCCGAGGTCAACCTGGTCCGGGGTCTCTCGTCTATCCTTCACGGGCCCAACGTCCTTGGGGGAGTGGTGGAAATGAACGTGGCTCGAGGGCGGACCCTCGCCTCGGTCTCTTCCCTCTCCGCCACGGCGGGTCTGGACGACAGGGGTGGATACGGGACGTCGGCCACGGGGGAGATGCCCTTCTCCACCTCGGGAGGACAGGGGATCATTCGCTTTGGGGCGGGATACCGTGACAGTCCGGGGTTCCCCCTGCCTCACGGCGTGGAGGAGCCGGTCCGGGTGGATGACAACCTCCGGCTGAACACCGATGCCAGGAACCTGAATGGCTTTTTCGCTCTTCGACACGTCATGGATGGGGGGATGTGGAGCAGCTTTTCCGCCTCGTCCTTCAAAGCGGAGCGGGGAATTGCCGCGGAGCTAGGTGCGGAAGACCCCCGCCTTTGGCGGTACCCGGACGTTCACCGCACCATCCTGGCTTTCTCCGGGGGCACGGGGGATCGCGCGACCCCGTGGGGACGAGGGGACCTGGAGGCCAGCGTGGGGGTGGACCTGGGCCGCACCGAGATCCGGTCCTACTCCACTCGGGACTACGAAGAAGTGACCGGGACCGAGAACGGCAACGACGGGACCTTCACCTTCCGTCTCCTCGGGGATCACACTCTCACTGCGCGGAGTGAGCTCCGGGGATCCTTCACCTTCTCCGATATCAACCACGAAGCCATCGTGGACGGTGAGTCGGCGAAGTACGAACAGCGCCTCATGAGCCTGGCCGGAGAGACCGGAGTGCGCATCCTCCAGAACCCCGAGGGGGTCGTGGAATCTCTCCGGTTCAGCGCGGGTGGGGCCTGGGACCGGGGGAACACGCCCAGGACCGGGGGCCTGGAGTCCCTGGGGACCCTGGACGATTGGGGTGCCCGCGTGGGATTCTCGGCGCTGGTGAACGATGGGTCCACGGCCCTCCATGCCGGCCTCAGCCGCCGGGGTCGGTTCCCCTCTCTCCGGGAGACCTATTCGGAAGCGCTGAACCGGTTCGTGCCCAACCCGGCTCTCCACCCGGAACACCTCCTGGCCTTCGAGGGGGGCCTCACCACCCGCCTGGGCGATGGGGAGCTCCAGCTGGTGGGATACCGTCACCGTTTGACGGACGCGATTCGCCGCGTCACGCTCCCTGATCGGAAGAGGATGAGGGTCAACTCCGACGAGATCAGGAGCACCGGTGTAGAGGTGCTGCTCTCCCAGGCCTTTGGCCCCGTGGCCCTGGAGGGAGATCTCACGCTTCAGAAGGTGGATCTCATCGATCCCGAGACCACGGTGTCCAGCGAGCCCGAGAACATGCCGGAGCGGACCGGTCGGGTCCGGCTCAGCTTTCCCCTGATGGCGGGAGTGTCCGGGAGGACCGAGGCCGAATACACCGGACCTCAGTTCTGCCAGCATCCGGACACCGGCGAAGACGTGGAGCTGAAGGGCGGCACTTGGCTGAATGCCGTGCTGTCCAAGGTCTTCAGGTTCCAATCCCGGTCTGGGGTGGTGCAGCGGCTGGAAGCGACGGTCTCGGCCGACAACCTCGCGGACACGGCGCTCTACGATCAATGCGGGCTGCCCCGGGCCGGCCGTCTGTTCCGCCTCCAGCTGCGGGTGTTCTAAAGCGCCCGACGACCTGCGGCGCACATCCCTCAGATAGACCTCCCTTCGCCGGATCAGGCGCCACGGTGCGGTTCCTTGCCGACGGCGGGGGCCTCCCTCAGATTTGCCGGCCCATAGACCTGCTACTTCCTCAGAGGATCTTCCCCGTGCGCCCAGAACGTGTCCCAACAGTGCTCGCCCTTCTTCTTGCCTCCGCCGGCATTTCCGTTTCGGCCTGCGCCCCGGGTGGCCGCGGCGACCAGAGCGTCGTGTGGCCCGACGAGGGTCCGGCCACCTGGACCCCCACCCCCACCCATACTGAAATCACCGCCAACGACCTCCGCACGCGTCTGTACGGCTTCGCCGACGACTCCATGCTCGGAAGGCGCATCGGAGAGCTTGGCAACATGAAGGGCACGGCCTACATCGCGGAGGAGTTCGAGCGCATCGGGCTCCAGCCGGGGGGCGACGACGGGACGTACTTCCAGACGCTTCCCTACGGACCGGTGGGCTTCGACGAGGGCACTTCCGAACTAGCCATCGCCGGAAGCTCCGCCACCCCCGGTGAGGATTGGGTGCCCGTGGCGCCCACGGGGAGCAACGGATTCGGTGACACCGCCGAGCTGTCAAACGTGCCGGCCGTATTCGCCGGGGAGTGGGGCAGCCAGAGCGTCGCCCTCGATCCGGCGGTCTTCAGGGGAAAGGTGGCGGTCTTCATCGGGGGGCCGGCTTTCCGGGGCCGAGGTGGCCGCGGTGGGGGCGGAGGGGAGGTTCCCAGCTGCGACTCCCTGCCCAACCGTTTCGGCGCACAGGCCGCGGCGGACGCGGAAGCCGCCAATTCCAGCGGCAGCGGCCGTCGGGGGGGAGCCTTCGGTAGCGAGCCCGACCAGCGTGCGGCGAGGGCCGGAGCCGTGGCAATCCTCTTCGTGAACCTCGACGACCAGCCCGGTGCCGCCGAAGCCGCCTTCGCCGAGCGGAGCACGATGCGCCCCGACCCGACGCCGGCCGGAGCCCCGGCGGCCGCCTCTATTACCCGGGCCACCGCCGAACGGATCTTCGGCAGAGCCTTGGACGACCTCAGGGTGGGCACCTCCGGCCAGCAGCTGTCCGGCCATTGGGCCTACTCGTGGCACATGTCCGAGTTCCCCGCCCGGAACGTCGTCGCCATCCTCCCGGGATCCGACCCGGAGAAGGCCGACGAGTACGTGCTCGTGAGTGCCCATAACGATCACAACGGTGTCAGCGCGGCCCCCGTCGACCACGACTCTCTGCGCGCCGTGAACATGGTCACCCGGCGGCAGGGGTCGAACGACCCCGTCTGCCGCCCCAACGCGGCGCAGCAGCACGTCATCGACTCCCTCATCGCCCGGGCACGGAGCATCCGGCCGCCCCGCATGGACTCCATCATGAACGGGGCGGACGACGACGGCTCAGGCACGATGATCATGTTGGAGGTCGCAGAGCGGTTCGCCGCCGAGCATCCGGCGCGCTCCATCATCTTCGTCTCGCACCAGGGGGAGGAGGCGGGAATGCTGGGCTCCCGGTGGTTTACGGATCACCCCTCCATCCCCCTCGGGTCGGTGGTCGCCGCCCTGAACATGGACATGGAGGCCAAGGGGAGGGTGGACCAGGTCATGTTCGGTGGGCCGACCTCGATCCAGATCCTCGGTGCCCGCAGGCTCTCCCGGGATTTTGGCAACGTCATCGACTCGGTGAACGCGGTGCGCCCGGTAGTGATGGCCATCGACCGCTCGTGGGACGTGCCGGCCAATCCCATGAATCGGTTCTGTCGTAGTGACCAGGTGAACTACGTTCACCACGACGTACCGGTGGCGTACTTCTCGACGGGGTACTCCGCGGACTACCATCAGCCCACCGACGAACCCCGGTACGCCGACTACGACCACATGGCCAAGATCGGCGACTTCATCCACGACATCGCCATGGCCCTGGCGACGCGGCAGGATCGGCCCGCCATCGACGGACCGGACCCGGCCTACCCGGCATGCCGATGAGATGGGCTCCGTAGGTCGGGAGGGCCCCGGCGGCGACGCCAACCGAAACCCCGCCTGAGGTTCTGGCCGCAGGCGGGGTTTCTCATACCTTCTCAGTGGGGATGGGCCGACTGGAACTACCGATCTCACACCTGTTCAGTTTCAGCGCTTCAGATACGCCCGCAAATCTCCCACGTCGTACTGGCCGTTTCCATTCCCCCGAGCATCCAGGTACTCCCTCTCCTGGGCAGTGAGGGGGGTGGCGCTGGTCTGGAGGAACCCCTGAATCAAGCTGGTCCACCTCACCTCTCTGCTGGAGAGGAGGATGTGGGCGGCGCCGTCCTGGATGGAAATCTCGTAGATGGTCACGGGAGAGACGGCACCGGAATGGAGGTGAGTGGAGGGGTAGGTAGTGCTGGTGAGCCGCCCGGAACCCGTCACCCCCCAGGCATCCCCGGCCTCGCCCCGGTTTCCCCCCTGGAGGGCGGTCAGTCGCAGGCCGTCGTTTCCGTCCGCTTCCAGCAGGCTCACCCGATATTGCTGGGCGCAAGTCTCGCAGGGCCGGTTACCGGCGAGCTTCGGATCGATATGATAGACCAGCACCCCGGAGGCGGGCAGGTCTTCATCGAATCCTTCCTGGACCCGGTATTCCACCAGGAGGTACTCCAGGAGGTCCGAGCTCACGTCCGACTCCAGGGGAATCTTGAGGACGTGCTCGCTGGTTTCCACCGGCTCCAGGACGAACTCCCCTCCCAACACGTCCGTCACCTCCTCATACCGGAAGAGCCAGCCCAGCCGGTGTTTCTCCCAAGGTCCCATGTGGGAGGGCCGAAACCAGGGCTCCTCCGCCCCGGTGCCACAACCCCATCCCGAACCCGCCGCCATGAGGGACCAGCATCCCACCACCCAGCGGCGCTGCTCCGGGAGGAGGCCCTGGGAAGAATCATAGAGGTCCGGCAACCCCAGGACATGACCCAGCTCGTGGGAAATGGTCGTGGCCTTCTGAAGCTCCCCCCAGCAGTCCACCACGCTCTGGGTCGTATAGTCGTCCACGAGGATGAAACCGCCGCCGGCGCGGGGATCGTCGGTGACGAAGGGGTTGCCGTTGTTCCAATGGCGGATGCGGGACCGATGGGGCCAGATGCTGGGCCCGCCGCAGGAGGCCGCCACCTCCAGGTACTGGAAGGCCACGGC
>JASFRP010000228.1:0-6035 GCA_050114895.1 Gemmatimonadota bacterium | reverse complement strand
TCCCCCGGCCCCAGCTCCGCGGCGAACTCCGGCGCCTCTATGACGAATTCTCTCGCTCCCGACCGCTCCCTGACCGAGAGGATGGTTCCCACCGCTTCGATGATTCCTGTGAACATCAGGCCGTCCGGTCCAAGGTCAGGAGTACATCCCGGCCAAACTGCTCTGGCGGGGAAGTCGGCATCCACTGATCCCACATCGCCCTGGGTCCCCCTCCGGGAAACGCCGAGACCCCCTTCTCTCCCAGCACAAAAGGTGCCACGAACAGGTACAGACGCTGAGCCTGTCCCCCCCACATGAGGGTATGAGCCAACCGCCCGCCTCCCTCACAGAAGATCGACCGGATCCCCGTTTCCCAGCAGATCTCCAGCACGGCGCTGAGGGACACCCCTCCAGGCCCTCTGGGAACAGGATGTACCTTGGCTCCCGCATCCTCCAACTCCTCGATGGCCAGCTCCGAGGCATCCTCCCGGACAAAGACGACGAGGGGGATCTCCGGAACATCCTGAAAAAGCCTGGCCTTGGGGGAGAGGCTGCACCGGGAATCGAGGACGATCCGGGCCGGGGGCTTCCTCATGGGCACCTCCTCGCGAACCGTGAGGAGCGGGTCGTCGGCGGCGATGGTACCCGAGCCCACCATGAGCGCGTCGAACCCTGCTCTGAGCCGATGCGCCTCCCGACGCGCCTCCCGCCCGGTGATCTCCGTTCTCAGCCCCGGCCCTTCGGAGATCTTCCCGTCCAGCGTCTGGGCAAGCTTCAGCGCGACGTACGTTGCCTCCATGACCTGGTTGTAGTAGAAGGCGGGATTCTCTCTCCTGGACTCGGGAGGGAGAAGGACTGGCCCGAAGACGTCCACGCCCCCCCGCCGGAGGACCTCCGCCCCACCACCCGAAACCCGCCCGGGGTCCGGTGAAGCATAGACCATGCGGGAGATGCCGGCGGCAAGGAGAGCCTCGGAGCAGGGTGGCGTCTGCCCGTGGTGATTGCACGGCTCGAGGCTGAGAAATGCCGTCGCCCCGACAGCCCGTTCGCCTGCCTGGCGAAGGGCATTGATTTCGGCGTGAGGCCCCCCATACTCCTGATGCCAACCCTCCCCCACCACGACGCCGTCCTTGGTGAGCACGCATCCCACGTGCGGGTTCGGATGAACCCGACCCCAACCTCTCCGTGCCAGCTTTAGGGCCCGAGCCAGGTGGAGGCGGTCCTCAGAAGAAAGCGTGGAACCCATGGGCCTCCTCAGAACGTGAGTCGGGCGGCGACGGAGGCGAAGTAGGCTGTGGACGACGGGAAGCGATCCGTTCCGGGTTCTCGGGGGAGCTCCCGGTCCAGAGCCCGGGACCAACCCACCTCCCCAGAAATCTGCAGGATGAGAAAGGTCCTGGACGCTCCTCCAAAGAAGACCATCCGTTCCGAGACCAGATCCGAGGCAGACGCGGCTCCTTCAGGCCCTCCGGCTGGGACCCTGGCATGGATCGTCCCCTCGCCGGAATCCCGGTCCCAGCCGAGTCCCGCAAGGAGGCCGAAGCCGAGAATGTCCTTGCCCACGACTCCTCGGACGGAGGTGACGTTCAAGTCGAAGACTGCCTCCGTGGGATCTCCCCCGTCCACGTTCCCCACGGCCGTTGAACCCAGCCACCTCCGGACGAGAGAGACGGAAACCCCCGGCAGCGTGAAGGATTCCCTGAGAATCCCCATCCGGACCCCGAGCCCCCAGCCCAGGAGCCCCTCCTGGAACCCCCTGCCCCCGGGTGCAAAGACCCAGTGCGCCGATCCGGTAACGTCGAGAGAGAGGACACCCCCCACGGTTGGGGCGGGGGAGAACCCGGTGAACAGGCCGACGGCCCCGGCCAGAGACAAGGAAGGCACGAAGAATCCTTGGGCATCGGAACCGGTCTGCGAGGGGCTACCGTCTCGGAGATCCACCATGGAGAACCGCGCCACACCCCCGCGGGCGCTCATGGCAAGGCGAGGAGATGACCGGAGCCGATACCCCAGAGTGCTGGCCGACCCGTAGATCTCGCTCCCGCGGGAGGCCGCCGTCCCCAGGCCGCCCCGCGCGGCATCCAGGGCAAGGGCTGCACGGTGGCAGAGCAGCGTGAGGGCCTCGGAGGTCCCCCCGCAGCTTGCCACCAACGCCGGGAGCTCCTGGCTCATCCCTTCGGAAGGATGGACCGTTCCAGAGGAGGCCATGAAGAGAAGGGCCAGGATGGCCCCCGAGCGGCTGGCCGGGATGGTCATCACACGAGCTCCACGCCCGCTCCCTCGACCACTTCCCCCAGAATCCAGCTCCGCTCCCCAGCCGCAGCCAATTCGTTGGCGACCGCATCCGCATGGTCCCGAGAGGAGATGACGATCATCCCGACTCCCATGTTGAACACACGGAACATCTCCTCGGTGGCCACCTTCCCGGCATTCTGAAGGGCCTGGAAAAGGGGTGGAACCTCCCAGCTACCAGTGTGGACGCGGGCACCCTGCCCGGGGCCCAGCGCCCGCGGGAGATTCCCGGGAATCCCCCCCCCGGTGATATGGGCCAGGCCGTGAACCCGGCCGGCGACAAGAGTCTTCCGAAGGGAAGGCAGGTAGCTCCGGTGGACGGCCAGGAGGGCATCCTGAACTGTCCGTTCCAGGCCCGGAATCAGGTCTCCCACATGCAACCCAAGAACGTCGAAGACGATCTTCCGGGCCAGGGAGTAGCCGTTGGTGTGGAGGCCCGTTGAACCGAGACCGATGAGGACATCTCCCGCCCTGACCCGGGACCCGTCCAGGATGTCCTCGCGGTCGACGATCCCCACGATGAAGCCTGCCAGGTCGTACTCTCCCCTGGAATAGAAGTCCGGCATCTCCGCCGTCTCCCCTCCCAGGAGAGCACACCCGTTCTCGAGGCATGCCTGGGCCACCCCCTTCACCACTTCGGTCACCACCCCCTCCTCCAGATGCCCGGTGGCGAGATAGTCCAGGAAGAAGAGAGGCGTTGCACCCTGGACCAGGATGTCGTTCACGCAGTGGTTGACCAGATCCCGGCCCACCGTGTCATGTCGTCCCGCGAGAAATGCGATCTTCAGCTTGGTGCCGACGCCATCCGCGCTGGACACCAGAACGGGATCCCCGACCCCCCTCGGAACGGCGTAGAGCCCTCCGAAGAGTCCCATCTCCGAGAGGGTATTCTCGTCCCGAGTCCTGGCAACCAGCTCCTTGAGAGCACCTTTGGCCCGGTCCGCCGCATCCAGATCCACCCCCGCAGATCGATAGCTGAGACCCTCCACGTCAGACATCCTCCACCTCCTCGGCCCGTTCCATACGCGTGGGCGCCGACACACCGAGGATCTCCAGGCCGTTTCTGAGAACGATGCGGACCGCCCTGGCCAGCACGAGGCGAGCCCTCCTCAGGGATGGATCCCCCACCAGAACAGCCAACTCCGGGTCCCGCGATGGGTTCCCCGCATGGTACCATGAGTTCACCGCCCCCGCGGTCTGCTCCAGGTAGTCACAAAGCGTATGGGGGGACCGGGTGGCAGCCGCCCGGCGTACCGTCTCCGGAAAATCGTCCAGGCGTTTGATGAGATCCCGTTCCAGTGTGTGGGACAGGCGGTGCAGCGGTGCCCCTTCAGCTTCGATCTCCCCTTCCGAGATCCCCGCCTTACGGAAGATCGAGCACATACGGGCGTGGGCATATTGGACCTTGTAGACGGGGTTCTTCTCGGATTGGTCCAGAGCCACGTCCAGGTCGAATACGAGGTGGGCATCGGGTTTCCGCATCAGGAAGAAGTAGCGGGCCACATCCACTCCCACCTCCTCCACCAGCTCCCGAAGCGTCGTATAGGAACCGGCCCTCTTCGAGAACTTGACCTCCTTTCCCTCCCGCTCCACCGTGACCATCTGGTGCAGCACGTACTCCGGATACCCTTCCGGGAGCCCCAGTGTCTGCAGTCCTGCCCGCACCCGCGTGACGGTGCTGTGGTGGTCCGCGCCCTGCACGTTGATGACGTGCCGGAACCCTCTCTCCCACTTCGTCATGTGGTACGCCACATCCGGCAGGAAGTAGGTGGGATTCCCGTCGCTCCGGACCATGACTCGGTCCTTCTGATCTCCGTATTCGGTGGTTCGGAGCCAGATGGCGCCGTCCTTCTCGTATACCAGACCCGTCTTCTTGAGAGCCTGAACCGTGGCGTCCACCCTTCCATCGGTGTATAGAGACGATTCCAGGTAATACTCGTCGAAGTAGAGGTGGAAAGCCGCGAGATCGCGGTCCTGGTCCTCCCGAAGGACGCGCACCGCGAAGAGCCGGATGAATTCCGCTGCCTCCGGGCTCTCGTCTCCCTTGAGACGATCTCCCTCCTCCTCCACGAGGGCCTTCGCGACATCGGTTACGTAGGTTCCCTGGTACCCGCCTTCCGGGACCTCCAGATCCTCACCCAGGAGCTGTTGATAGCGGGCCCGGACGCTCTGGGCCAGGAGGTCGATCTGCTTCCCGGCGTCGTTGTAGTAGTACTCCCGGTGGACGGCCCAGTCGGTCCACTCCAGGAGGGTGGAGATAGCGTCTCCCAGGGCGGCCTGCCGGCCGTGTCCCAGGTGAAGGGGACCCGTGGGGTTCGCCGAGACGAACTCCACCATGATGGGTTGGCCGTCCCCCCCGGGGCCCCGCCCGAACCGGGCGTCCAGTGCCAGGATCTTCCCGAGAGCGCCCGCGATGGCCCCCGCGGAGAGATGGAAGTTCAGGAACCCGGGACCCGCCACCTCCACCCTATCGGCACCGGCGGCCGCCATGTCCAGCCTCCCGGCGATCTCCTCCGCGATGTCCCGCGGGGGGCGGCGCAGGGTCTTCGAAAGGGTGAGGGCGACATTGGTGGCCCAATCTCCGTGGCTCGGATCCCGGGGCCGCTCCAGATGAACCTCGGCGCCGTCGACTCCCATCTCCGTCAGGGCCTGCGCAAGCGCCTGCAGAATCAGTGTTTCCGACATCTCTCGCTCACGACTCTTCCGAGGTGCCACCGCCCGAGGTCTTCGGCGGGGTCGGAGCCTTTGGAGTCGACCCCTCGGTCGACTCCTTCTTCCCTTGAGAATCAGGGGCAGGCGACGCTTCCTTCGATGCCTCTTTCTTGTAGGACTCGCTCCGGTAGTCGGTGATATAGAAACCGTCCCCTTTGAACAGGAAGCCCGCACCCCCGGAGATGACGCGCTCGCTCTCGGCACCGCACTCGGGACAGGTCGCCCTGGGCTCCTCACTCATCTTCTGGAAGAGTTCGAACCGGTGCCCGGCCGGGCACTGGTACTCATAGGTGGGCATGGATGGTCGCCGCTCCGTGTTTTCCAGGAAGCCCAACCCCGGAACGCCCCTCCGAGGGAGCTCGGGTCCGCCAGTGCAGGGCTCCAGAATAAAGACCAGGAGAAAAAGCTAACCAGGGACTCAGTGGGTCACCACCCGTGAGCCCCCTCACCCTTCGTCGTAGGTTCCCCATTCCTCGCGAAGCACGTCGCTGATCTCTCCCAGGGTGACCGTGGCCTTCACGGCATCGATCATGGGAGGCAGCAGGTTCTCCCCCGTCCGCGCGGCCCGTCGGATCCCCTCCAGGGTCGACCGGACCCTGCCGGGATCCCGTCCCTCTCTCAGGACGCCCAGGGAAGCGACCTGACTCGCCTCCAGGGCAGGATAATCCGGCTTCTGGATTCTCGCGCTCCCCCTCTCATCCGAGAACGCGTTCACTCCCACCACCGTTCGTTCTCCTCGTTCCACCTCGAGCTGGAACCGGTAAGCGGCCCCATGGATCTCCTCCTTCATGAATTCCACCGCCCTGGCCGCACCACCCAGCTCATGGATGCGGGTCAGGTAGTCCTGAGCCCGGGCCTCGATCTCGTCCGTAAGGGCCTCGACGAAGTAGCTCCCGGCCAATGGATCCGGCGTGTTGGTGACCCCCGATTCATGGGCAAGGATCTGCTGTGTTCTGACCGCAAGCAGGGCCGAATCCTCCGACGGAAGGGCCAGAGCCTCGTCGTAGGAATTGGTGTGGAGGGATTGAGTCCCCCCCAGGACCGCACCCAGG
>JASFRP010000227.1:0-6048 GCA_050114895.1 Gemmatimonadota bacterium | reverse complement strand
TTCTTCAGCCCGCTGTGGAGCACGTTTGCGCCCTTCCTCCGGGTAGGCTTCTGGAGCTGGCGTGGAGCCCGGCGGAGGGGGCCTGGGCCTATGCCGGGGAGACGCTGATCTGGGGCCTTCAGGACGCCCTGAGGACTCTGGACGTGGTGGTGAAATCGGATTCACTGACCCTCCAGGGGATCTCCATCACGGAGGCAGACACGACGCTGGTGTTTCCGAAGGAGTTCGGGGTCTTCGATCGATTCGACTTGGATCGGGGCCTCGCCCTGCTCCTGCAGGAAGGTCTCCCCGTGGGGACCGAGGCGGTGATCGTGGTGGCGGCCCTGGAGAGGAACTATGTGAACTGGGTGAGGGGGGGGAATTTCAATCCATCCGGCGCTGTTCGCGTGCCCTCACTCCGAGGGGACGGTACCGGGGTCCTTGGGGCGGTGGTCCGCCGGGAGGTTCACGTCATCGGGGGCCCCCCGGCCGCCGGAATTCCAAGCTGTGTCCCGAGCTCCGGGGAGCCCACCGTGCCCCCCGGACTCGGGGCAGCTCTGTCCGACCACGTTCCCCGCTGACGCTGCTGACGGGCGGCGCCCGGCGGGGGCGCCCGTCTCCCGCCGCCACCATCACCCTACTTCCTCCCGGCGGTGACGACCTCCCCCAGCTTCTCCACCGCATTGTCCAGGGATCCGAGTGTCAGACGGCCCTGCTCGATGCTCCCGTCGCCCTCCATCTCCAGGCTGGACGCGACCTCTCGGGCCCGATGCAGCTGTTCTGTGAGGACGTTGCCCATAGGCACCTCACTCCGTTCGAACCCCTTCTCCAGCGCCTTGGTGGTCTCCGTGATATACCGGCCGGCCATCCGAGCGTCACCGGCCTCCAGCGCATCCCGGGCCAGAGTGACCTGGTGGGCTGCGAGGGACCGAAACGTGAGAGCCGATACCCGGTCCAGCTCCTCGACGTTCGGGAGCCCCTCATAGGGGACCTCCTCGAACCGAAGCTCCCGGGCCACCTCCTTGATCTCCTCGACACTCCCCAGGAGGAGCCCTTCTTCCCTCGCCGAGTGGCTGTGCCGGCTCTCGAATTTGAGAATGGCGGCCACCTTCGTCAGCTCTTGCGACGCCTGCAGGCTCTTTCCCTCCATATAGAGGTCGTGCGCCAGATTCAGATGCCATCCGGGCTCTTCCGCCAGGGCCAGCCAGAACTCTCTTTCCACGAAGTTGGATGAAGGGGAGCTGCCTTCCATCATCTCTTCCGGGACCGCATCCTCGGCTTCTCTCCCCTCGGCTTGCCTGCTTCCGCAGGCCGCCAGCCACCCGGTCGCCCCGAGCACGACGGTCAGGGTCATCATCTGCTTTCTCATTGCCGTATTCCTTCCGGAGGCGGGAGTCGACCCGAGGCCGGGGGACTTTCCCCCGGCGTGTTGATTCTCGGCCCACCCTCGGACCGACTCCCTGGTGGGTCCTCTACTTCTCCTCGGCCCGGAGATTCACGATCCGGGTGCTACCGTCTGGGGCTTCCAGCTTGATGGTCACCAGGTCTCCCCCGCCGAGGCCACTCATGACCTGGCGGAACTCCCGGGCGCTCCCGATGGGAGTGTGGTCGACTTCCTCGATCTTCAAACCCGGAGTGATCCCCTTCCGCATGGCGGAGCTCCAGGGGGTCACCTGGGTGACCACGGCCCCGCCGGGTCTGTCGAATCCCAGATCGGAGGCCATGTCCGGCGTGAGGTCCTTCACGGCCATGCCCAGGAGAGCTTCAGGTCCCTCCTCCGGCGGCGCGGCCTTGGCCTTGGCCTCCGGAGTGAAGGGCGCTTCTCCCAACCGGACCGAGACGAGCTGCCGCTTTCCGTTCCGGTAAAGCTCCAGCTCTGCCCGGGCGCCAGGACCGAGCTCCGCCACCTGCTCCTGCAGGTCCCCGGAGTCCTGGAGGGGATTCCCGTTCACGGCTACCACGACGTCCTCTACTTTCAAACCGGCTTTCTGGGCCGGGCTGTCGTCCACCACATTTTGGACCAGAACTCCACCGACCCGTGGGAGGTTGTAGACCTCGGCATCTTCCGAGGAGATCCCGGTCACGGAGATACCCAGCCAGCCTCTCTGAACTCGTCCATGCGTCATGAGGTCGGCGGAGACCTTGTTGGCCAGATCCGCAGGGATCGCGAACCCATACCCCTGGTAATGCCCGTTTGAGCTGGCTATGGCGGAGTTCACCCCCACGACACGGCCCCGGAGGTCCACGAGGGGCCCACCGGAGTTGCCCGGATTGATGACGGCGTCCGTCTGGATGAAGTTTTCGATGGCGTACGGTGCCAGGTCAGGGTTCCCCTGCAGGGACTGCCTGATGATGGAGAGCGGACGCCCAAGGGCGCTTACGATACCGGTGGTCACCGTATAGTCCAGGGATTCGCTTCCTGAGTAGCCCGGATTCCCCACGGCCATCACTGGCTCTCCGACCTGGAGGTCATTGGAGGACCCCCAACTCAGGGTGGGGAGATCCTTGCCGTCGATCTTGATGATGGCGAGATCCGTAGTGGGGTCGGATCCCACCAGCTCGGCGGTGTGACTGGTCCTGTCCAACAGGTTCACGACGATCCGGTCCTCCTGCTCCACGACGTGCGCATTTGTGAGGATGTATCCGTCAGGGGAGATGATGAACCCGGTCCCACCAGCCATCTCCTCTGGCACCTCCTGAGAGGGTGCCCCCCGACCCTCCGGAAGGTTGAAGAACTGCCGGAAAGGCTCCGGGATATCCTGAAGAGATCCCGCGGCTTCGGTGCCGGGGCGCCGGACCTCCACCTGGACCACGGCCGGCGTGACCTCCTTCGCGAGCTGGACGAACACGTTCGTCAGGCGCTCCGGGAGATCCCCGAGGTCGGCGGCGGCTCCATCCTCGGCCGCCACCGCGTCCTTTGCGGCCTCCTGCGTGGATTCCACGGCGGGTTGTGAATGCGTGGGCCCCACCGTCTGCTCCTGGGGGGACCGGGCTTGCAGCTCATTGGCCTTGAGGAGGCCAGTGAAGACTCCCCCGCCGACAATGAACGCGATGGCGACGGCAAGGGTCGTCGCCTTGGATGAAGATGAGAAGTATCGCATGGCTGGTCCTCCTGTTTCGCCGCTTCGTTTTCCTGGCCCGATTCTTGGTAACTTCCTGATGTTCACCGCGTGGCTTTCCACCAACTCGGGATGACCCCAGGTTAGGCAGGCCACATGCCAGATGGCTAATCACTTGTCCTGCATAGAGATGGCGAAAACAGAGCCGAAATTACCCACCCATGGACGGTGGCGCTTTTCATCCGGGGTGGTTCTTTTCAACCATTCGGAGGTGGGATTGGCCAAGATGAGGGGTTTCCCATGAACTGGATATCACGATTCCCCCGCGCCGCCATCGCGATCCTCGGCGTGCTACTGATCGTGGTGGGTGCCACGGCGGTGGGATTCCTGAACCTCCGGAACCTCCAGCGCATCGATGTCATCCACGGACGAATCTCCGACCTGGAGACACTCCGCGAGCTGCGTCAGAGGTTGGAGATCTCCCTTCTGGACCAGTTCAACGTGGCCGTCCCCTCAGGCACGTTCCTGTGGGAGGACGTCCACCTCCAGGTGCAGAACGCCCTTGCGATGGGGAGCCGGCTGGATCCTCAGACCGCCAACGGTCTACGGCGGATCGAGGCTCTCCTCTCCAGGCCGGGCGTGGTTAGCCGGGAGTCCCTCGTTAGCGCTCTGGAGGTGGCAGGATCCATCTCGGAGCGTGAGACCCGAGCCCAGGAAGATCTCCTTCGGAGGGTACGGGAGGATGGGAGGCGGGAGTTCTACCTGGGCATCGGCGGTCTCCTGGGCCTTGCGGCTCTGACGGCCGTGGCGGCCTGGCTGCTGCCCAAACGGCTTCTGGACCCTCTTTCCAATCTCCGCACGCAGTTCGCCCATCTCGGCGCGGGCCAGTTCCGGGAGATGTCCCTCGAGGGCGTCGACTCCGCTCTGGTGCCGCTGTTCAAGAATTACAACGCCATGGTGGGACGCCTCTCGGAGCTGGAGGCGGAAAGGCGAGCGCGTGCGGAGACCCTGGAGGGAGAGGTCAGGGCCGGAGCCCGAGCTCTCCTGGACCAGCAGAGGGCTCTGGCCAACGCCGAGCGCCTGGCAGCCGTGGGGGAGACAGCCGCCGGCATGGCGCATGAGCTTCGAAACCCCCTGGCGGGGATCCTTGCGGCGTTGGAGAACCTTCAGCGGGAGGTGGACGACCCGTCCCTCTCTCCTCGCCTGAGGGTTCTCCACCTGGAGGCGGAGCGAGTGGTGCGGCTCCTGAACGACTATCTGGCGGCCAGCCGTCACGCCCCCGAGCCGGCCGTGGTCACCGATATCGGGGAGATGGTCCGGGACCTGCTATCCTTCCTCCGTTATCAGGCGGCCCCCGGGGTGAAGTTGAAGCCGGAGGTGGAAGACGACCTTCGGTGCCTGCTCCCCCAGGGGCGTATCCGCCAGACCCTGCTCAACCTGGTGGGCAACTCCCTTCAGGCCCTGGGCTCTTCCACCGGAACGGTCAGCGTGTCGGCCACGCGGAGGGACCATCTCCTCAGGCTGGAAGTCAGAGACGACGGCCCCGGCTTCCCCGAAGACCTCCTCCCCGTGGTGGGCCAGCCGTTCAGGACCGGACGGGCCAACGGAACCGGGCTGGGGCTGGCGACGGTTCAGCGGACCGTCCGGGAGCTCGGGGGATCCATGTCCATCACCAACGTCACGCCGAGGGGGGCTTCCGTCGTGTTGAGCCTCCCGTGCCAGAAGCGGGAACAGGATTGAGGAAGCATGGTGGGATCCATCTTGATCATCGAAGACGAAGACCTCCTCGGCGGGGAGCTCCTGCACCACTTCCAGAAGAGTGGGTGGGACGCAGGTCGAGCCTCCACCCTGGTCGAGGCGAGAGATCTCCTCTTTCAGGCCGGGATGCAGCCGGATGTCGTCCTTTCAGACCTCAGCCTCCCCGACGGGGTGGCATTGGACCTGCTTCAGGAGATCCGAGAGAACGGGAGGGGCGGGGAATGGATCTTCCTGACGGGGTACGGCACGGTCCCGGACTCTGTCCGAGCCCTGCGCCTGGGCGCCCACGATTTCCTCGAGAAGCCCTGTCCTATCGATCGCCTGGATCTCGTCGTGGCCGGAGCCATGAGGAGCGCCAGGGCACAGAGGCGGATCCGGGAGGAAGCCAACCGCCAGAACCTGCGGTATTCGCCGGATGCCTTCCTGGGGGCCAGCCAGGCAAGCAAGGGGATCCGCGCCATGATGAACCGCCTGGCCAGGGTCCCACTCAATGCCCTGGTCCTGGGTGGTGAGACCGGAACCGGGAAGGGGCTCGCCGCCAGGATCCTCCACTACAGCGGGGTCCGGGCCTCCGGCCCCCTCGTGGAGGTGAACTGCGCGGCCCTCCCGGGAGAGTTGTTGGAATCGGAGCTCTTCGGACATGAAGCCGGCGCCTTCACCGGAGCCAAGGGCCGGCATCGGGGGCTTTTCGAGCAAGCCCTGGGAGGGACCCTCTTCCTGGACGAAGTCTCGGAGCTTCCAGTGGGATTGCAGGCCAAGCTCCTGAAAGCAGTGGAGGACCACCGAATTCGGCGTGTGGGAGGGGAGAAGGAGATCGACGTGGACGTCCAGGTCTTCGCTGCCAGCAATCAGGATCTCAAGGGGATTGTGAAGGAGGGCGCGTTCCGGCAGGATCTCTTCCATAGACTCAGCGTCTTCACCCTCGACCTTCCTCCTCTCCGACGACGACTGGAGGACCTGGATGAGCTGGTGCCCGCGTTCGTGGCAGAGTTCAATGCCCTCTCGGGAAAACGCGTGACCGAGATTCCCGATCCGGTCTGGGAGCGCCTGAAAGGGTACTCCTGGCCCGGGAATGTCAGGGAGCTCAGGAATGTTCTGGAGCGGTCGGTTCTGCTGGCTGATACCACCGCCCTTCCCCTTCGCTGGCTCCAGCTTCCCCGCGACGACGGGTTGGTGGACGAGGCGTTCGGGGGCGACGAGGGGTCCCTGATCCGGCTTCCCCTGGACGGATCCTACTCTCTGGACGAGATGG
>JASFRP010000226.1:0-6050 GCA_050114895.1 Gemmatimonadota bacterium | reverse complement strand
TGGGGTGGCGCGAGTCTCTGCGTCAGCTCCAGCAGCTGACCTACTGGGACTTCGAACGGCAGATGCCGGTCCTGGAGCGGTTCGGTGTGGAAGCCCGCCTTTCCACCAACGGCGTCACCGACCTTCGACCGGACGGGCCTCACTAGGGCGGAGGGCGGAGCCTACCGAATGGAGAACTGGATTCCCAAAGTCACGCTCCATCCGCTGAGTCGGAGGTCCGTGGGCACGCCAGGGGGGAGTGTCCCTCTCTTCCACTCCACGCTCGGGAAATAACGGACCGTATATGCCGTCTCGGTGAAAGCCCAGAAGTCGCCGATGCTCCATGCGTAACCCAGGAGTGCAGCGGCGAGAAAGGCCTCGGACTCCCCTGAGAAAGTGTCGCCCGTGTCCAGTTCGATTACCTGGAGGCCTTTGGTCTTCATGAATCCCGTGCGAACGCCGAAGTACGTGGACCAGGGCTCGTAGCTCGCGTAGACCGAGGCCGCAGGAAGGGTTCGGACGGACCCACGCAGTTGAAGGGATCGATCCGCCAGGTCGAACCCGCTGAGCTGGCCATATCCGATGCCCATCTCCACGGTCCAGATGGTGCGAATGGGAGGAGGGCGAGGCCGGGTCTCCTCA
Source organism: Gemmatimonadota bacterium (assembly GCA_050114895.1). Classification (GTDB taxonomy): domain Bacteria; phylum Gemmatimonadota; class Gemmatimonadetes; order Longimicrobiales; family Gaopeijiaceae; genus JASFRP01. The sequence goes on along the minus strand of JASFRP010000226.1, from coordinate 5,429 downwards.
ACGTCGTAGAAGTAGGTCGTATCCGCCCCCTCGTTCGACCTGACCACCTCCATTCTGGACCAGGTGATCTGCACCGAGTCCGTCGGCTGTTGGGGCCGAGCTCCCGGCAAAGGGCGTTCCACCGAGGCGATCTGGAAGAGGAGCTCGACGCCGAAGGAGGAGGTTCTCCTTCCCGAGGACATCAGGCTCGAGGACGGGAGCAGCCCTCCAACCCCTCCGTTGAAGCTCACGTCTGTCACATTCTTGGCCAGAGCCTCCAGGGCCCCGAACTGGGCGGATGCCGGGGACGGCTGTATCAGGAGGGCGAAGCCCACGAGGAGCGCCCCGAGCCCACGGGAGCGAAGGGCCCGCCACGGTTGGAACGCAGATCGCGCCGAAGGGATAGAAAGCCTCCCCGCATGGGTAGAGGACGATTGCTTCATCAGTCGCCTCGCTTCAGGACTTCCGGAAACTTCTCATGGACCGGGGGGACCGTCGAGGGTTTGTCCGGCCTGGAACCCGCAGGGGGGAATTCCGTTCCAGCTTACTCTCGACGAACCCGACTCGACCCGAGGCTCCTGATGCAACTACTCAGGTCCACCGTCCAGCTTCTGGCCACGGCCTCTCTCCTCCTGGCCGCGGCCCAGATCTACCTCACACTCAACAAGCTCTGGAAGCGGAAGCACGAGCCGGCCGTGGCGGAGAGCATCTCCATCATGGGCGAGTTCGTCGGGTTGGTGCCCCTCTTCTTCCTCACCCTGAACTTCATGCTTCAAGGTCAATGGGAGGGTAGTGTGGACGGTGTCCTCTGGCTCGGGGCCGGCGGCGTTTCCATCGCCATCGGAACGGGGACGTGGGTGGAGGGCCGGAGGGGAAGGGGCTTCTTCACTCTCCTTCGGGAGGCGTTGGCGTTGGAGAGGACGGAGGTGGGTGATCTGGCCAGGCGCTTCTTCCGTCCGGCGGGTGCCGGGAGGATCCTCCGCATCCTGGGCCACGTGGCCCTCATCGACGATCACTTCGACGAGAGGGAGCGGGATTTCATTCAATCCTTCGTCGATGCCTGGGGAATCGACTTCTCACCGGACTCCCTCCGGGAGTTGGGAACGGGTGGGCACGTGAACTTCAGGGAGCTCCGGGGTGACGTGGAGGCATACCTGTCCACGTCTCCTCCACCGAACCAGGTAAGCCAGCTCTCCGACGTGGTCAGCGCCCTGATCCACGTGGACGAGGAGGTCAGTGAGGAGGAGGCCCTCGTGCTGGGTGAGCTGGAAGGGATGTGGAACGCTTACCTGGATTCGGATGCCGACACCTCTCTCTTCGGCGTGGCGGTGGTCCCCCAGAGCCCCCAGCAGGACAGGGCCATCGCCGAGGTCATCCAGAACGTCGGGAAGACGCCCGTGGAGGGAGGGGAGGCCTATGTGGTGGGCCGCTACCATTCGGAGCGTTATGCAGAGCTCATGGGCCGGCAGTACCGGGAGCTGGGATTCTTCACCACGGTGGTCCGGGTGGGGGGCGAGGAAGCTGATTAGGAACCGTTGAGGTCTCGCGGGCCGCGGCCGGGAACGCCCCGGCCCTGGCCAGAATTGGCGCCATGGGCTAAAACGGATCGGGAGGGACCCGGGTCGGCTTCAGCATAGCGATCCCCCGGGGGCGACGGAGGGTGTCGAGTGAGCCCCGTCTGGAGAGGAAACCCATGACCGACGTCGTGAAGAACTACATCGACGGGAAGTGGCGGCCTTCCACTGCCACGACAACGCTTCCCATCACGAACTCCGCCACGGGGGAGGAGATCGGCCGGACCCCCCTTTCTCCGGCATCGGACGTGGACGCTGCCGTCAGGGCAGCCGTGGCCGCCTTCCCCCGGTGGAGAGCTACCCCGGCAGTGGATCGGGCCCGGGTCCTCTTCCGCCTCAAGGCACTTCTGGACGAGCACAAAGAGGCGTTGGCGCGGTCCATGACGGTGGAGCACGGGAAGACCCTGCCGGAGACCCGGGGAGAGGTGCGGCGGGGCATCGAGAACGTGGAGCACGCCTGCGGGATACCCACCCTGATGATGGGGGACACGCTGGAGGACATCGCCCAGGGTATCGACTGCGAATCGGTGCGCCAACCCATCGGCGTGTTCGGGATCATCACGCCCTACAACTTCCCGGTGATGATCCCCCTCTGGTTCTGGCCCTATGCCGTGGCCACCGGCAACACGGTGGTTCTGAAGCCCAGCGAGCAGGACCCCCTCACCCACCAGAAGGTGGTGGAGCTGGCGGAGCAGGCCGGCCTTCCTCCGGGAGTCCTCAACGTGGTCCACGGCGGGCGGGAGGCCGTGGAGGCCGTCTGCGACCACCCGGAGATCGTCGGCGTCTCCTTCGTAGGCTCCAGCGATGTGGCGCGGGCGGTCTATACCCGTGCCTCCGCCGCCGGGAAGCGGGTGCAGGCCCTGGGCGGTGCCAAGAACCACCTCATCGTCCTGCCCGACGCGGACCTGGACCTGACCCTCAACGCCTGCATGGACTCCGTTTTCGGATCCACGGGTCAGCGCTGCCTGGCCGGGTCCTTCCTGGTGGGAGTGGGGGAGGTGTGGGGCCCCCTCCGGGACCGACTTCTGGACACGGCCGCTTCCTGGAAGCTGGGGGACGGGCTGGATCCCGAGACCGACATGGGGCCTGTCGTCTCGGCCGGCCACAGGGACCGGGTGGACCGCTATATCGCCGAGGGGAAGAAGGACGGCGTGAAGATCGCCCTGGACGGCCGTGGGGCCACGGTTCCGGGGCTGGAGGGTGGCTACTGGGTGGGCCCCACCGTATTCGAGGAAGTTCCATTCGACATCTCCATCGGGACGGAGGAGATCTTCGGACCCGTCGCCAACCTCAACCGGGCCAAGAGCCTCGAAGAGGCCATCTCCGCCATGCGGGCCGGCCGATTCGGGAACGCCTGCTCCATCTTCACCACCAGTGGGAAGGCGGCTCGGGAATTCCGGTACCAGGCGGGAATCAGCATGATCGGGGTGAACATCGGTGTGGCGGCCCCCATGGCCTTCTTCCCGTTCGGGGGCTCGAAGGGCTCCTTCTTCGGCGACCTGAAGGCGCAGGGTAGGGACGCCATCAGCTTCTTCACCGACGCACGGGTGGTGATCTCCCGGTGGTGAGGGGGAAAGCCGCAGGGATGTGTCGGATCGTCGTCTGTGGACGTCGACCTCCGGCCAGACAAGAGACACGGCTCAGGACACCATGAATCCTCACGTAGCAGGCCTCACCAACGCCGAGATCGTTCAGGGCCAGGGAGAGTATCTCCTCCCGGCCATGCTCCACATGTACGCCGAACCTCTGGCCCTGGTGGAGGGCGACGGGGTCCGGGTCCGGGACGCCGACGGAAACGAATACCTGGACCTCTTCAGCGGCATTCTCACCACCTCCCTCGGGCACTGCCACCCCAGGATCATCGCCCGAGTCACGGACCAGATGAGCCGACTGGGGCACGTCTCCACCCTGTACGCCAACGCCCCGCAGGTGGAGGCCGCCCGCAGGCTCTCGGAGATCGCCCCGGGGAGGCTGAAGCGGACGTTCTTCACGAACAGCGGGAGCGAGGCCATCGACACGGCCCTCATGATGGCTGCCGTGCACACGGGGCGCAGCGAGATCGTGGCCCTGCGGATGGCCTACCACGGTCGCTCGTTGCTGGCCTCCAACGTGACGGCTCACGCTGCCTGGCGTCCCCTGGCCACACAGGTGGCCGGCATCCACCACGCGCTTCTTCCCTACCCGTATCGGTGCCCCATCAAGCAGCCGTGCGACGATTCCTGCGCCGAGTTCTACGCCAGGGACGTCGAGCAGGTGATCCGGACGGCCACCAACGGCCGGCCGGCGGCCTTCATCGCCGAGACCATCCAGGGCGTGACGGGGTACGTCGTCCCTCCCCGGGGCTACTTCCCCCGGGTGGCGGAGATCATCCGGGGAGCCGGCGGGCTCCTGATCATCGATGAGGTCCAGGCGGGGTTCGGCCGCACCGGAGGCAAGTGGTTCGGCATCGAGCACTACGGGGTGGAACCCGACATCATGGTGATGGCGAAGGGGATCGCCGGAGGCTTTCCGGTGGGCGCCACCATCACGACCGACGAGGTAGCGGCGTCCTGGACCGGGAAGACCATTTCCACCTTCGGCGGAAACCCCGTGTGCATGGCCGCCATGTGCGCCACCCTGGAGGTGATGGTGGAGGAGGACGTTCCCTCCAGGGCCGAAGAAAGGGGGCGCCAGCTTCGGGAGGGACTCCTGGCTCTCCAGGCCCGGCACCCCTGGATCGGGGAGATACGGGGAATGGGGCTGATGCAGGCCATGGAGATCGTAGGGGACCCGGTGGGAAAGGAGCCTGACCCCACGCGGGCGAAGAAGCTCCTTGAGGCCACCCGGGAGGAAGGGGTCCTGCTGGGTCAGGGTGGGACCCACGGGCACGTGATCCGGGTGGGCCCGTCCCTCCTGGTGACGGAGGGAGAGATCGCCGAAGGGCTGGAGAAGCTCGGGCGTGCCTGCGGGACCGCCGACGCATGATCATCGGCCTCCCTCTCGATGCCTGGGTGCTCCTGATCCTGGCGGTGGGGCTGGGGCTGACCCTGGAGGTGACGGCCTACCTGCGGGCACGGCGCCGTGAGAGGGACCGGGGCCCATGAACCCCGGAAACAGCTCGACCCCATGGTGGCGTGAAGGCCAGCGCCCATGAGCTCCGCCACCGTGGTGGGGGTCCTGGTGGGGTACCTTCTGATCCTCCTGGCCATCGGGCTCTGGGGAAGCAGGGAAACCGGGGACCTCAAGGGATACTACGTAGCAGGGAAGCGCCTGCCGGCCTGGGTCATCGCCTTCTCCTCCAACGCCACCGGTGAGAGCGCCTGGCTCCTGCTGGGGCTCACGGGGATGGGGTACGCTATCGGGGTTCACGCCTTCTGGGTGATCCTCGGAGAGGTCCTGGGGGTGGCATCGGCCTGGGCCTTCGTGGCCAGGCCGTTCAAGGAGTACACGGACCGCTACGACGCCATCACGGTCCCGGACTACCTGACGGAGCGTTTCCGGGACACCCGCCACGTCTTCAGGGTCCTGTCGGCGGTCATCATTCTCAGCATGGTGATGGCGTACACGGCGGCCCAGCTCACGGCTTCCGGGAAGGCCTTCGATTCCTTCCTCGGCACCGGGTATACCGCCGGGGTGTGGATCGGTCTCGGGATCGTCCTCTTCTACACCACGGTGGGGGGATTCAAGGCCGTGGCCTATTCGGACTTTCTCCAGGGGGCCCTGATGCTCGGGTGCCTGGTGGCTCTTCCCTTCATTGCCATCCCGGCGGCGGGGGGGTGGACGGCCACGATGGAGGCCCTCGACCAGATCGACCCGGCTCTTCTCCGTCCCATGGGGTCGTTCGGCCTTTCCGTGGCGGGGGTGGCCAGCGCCTTCGGGTTCGTAGCCATCGGGTTC
>JASFRP010000225.1:0-6054 GCA_050114895.1 Gemmatimonadota bacterium | reverse complement strand
CGTCCCCGTCATCGTCTCGGCCGTAACCAGATACGGAATCCTCAGCTCCTGGTACCCGTGGTGAGTCGTGTGGAGGTCCAGCATGTAGTCGATGAGGCCACGCTGGAGTCGGGCACCTCTTCCACGGAGGAGGGGGAAGCCGGATCCTGAGATCTTGGCCCCCCTGGGAAGATCCAGAATCCCCAGGGCTTCTCCCAGCTCCCAGTGGGGCTTCGGCTGGAAAGGGAAGGTCGGCCTCTCACCCCAGCTTCGCACGACGACGCTGTCCTCCTCACCTCCCGGGGGGACCTCCTCCAGGGGCATGTTCGGCACTCCCAGGAGGACTTCCTTGATCCTCGCCTCGGCCCCGGAAACCACCTCGTCCAACCCGCCAATCCTCTGCCCCACCTCCCTCATCTCCAGGATCAGGGCGTCCCCGCTCTCTCCCTTTCGCTTCAGATCCCCGATCCTCCTGGAGACTTCGTTCCTCTTCGCCTTCAACTCCTCGACCTCAGCGATGGCTCGACGCCGCTCCCCATCCGCGGCCAGGACCTCATCGATGGCCTCGGGGAGGGTCGCGTCCCCTCGCTTGGCGAGGGCGGCCTTCACCGTTTCGGGAGCGCTGCGGAGGAGTCGAAGATCCAGCATGCGATTCAGTTCTTGGGTGGAACGAGCTTCCGGTCGTTGCAGACCGGACTCACATCGTACTGGAAGGTCAGGATCCCGGCCTCCGGATCAGCCACCAAGGGCTCCATCTTCCCGTAGTAGACGCACCGGGTCCCCCAGCTCCCGACTTTCTGGCGGGTCCGGATCACATATAGCTGGCCCACTTCAACCGGGACGATCCGATCCCCGATATAGAGGGTGGTGTCCCGTGGCGCTCTTCGGATCTCGTCGAAGGACATGTTCTCGATGGGAGCGATCCGGGCCGTCGATCCGGTGATTCCGATGGCCCCGGGGGGAACGAACACGAGAACACCGTCCTGGGTATCCAGGGCGAGGTCCCATTCGCCCACCGCGGAGGGGGACTCCACTCTCACGGCAGTCCGGCCCACAAAGTCGAAGGCAGAGCTGAGGTTCATCTCCGGACGAGCGAGCGAATAGAGGAGGACCGTGTCCGGGGACAGCTCCCACTTGACCTTGAAGGGGTTGTCGTCGCAGGCGAAGACCGAAGCGAGTAGCGGGAGGACAGCAAGAAGACGGCCCATCCTCCGGTTTGAGACAACGGTTCGGGCGCCCACTACACCGGGTATGTTCATTCGTGTTTGCATCATTGTCTTCATGCCACCACCAGGACCAGGGGGAGCAAAAACACTATCGGATCTGCGAGGGGGGTGTCAACCCTGAGAACCCCCGGAGTTTCTTGACTTTACACCCACCGCCCGGTAGGTTCCGCCCCCACGGATCCAAAAGAAAACCAGGAGGGTGCGGCATGCCGGATTCGGAGGTTTCTTCGCCTCGTCGGAACCGGATCCTGGTCGCCGATGACGAGCCCCACATCCGGCGCATCTTGGCAACGATTCTGGAATCCGGGGGGTTTGTGGTGGACCAGGTCGGGGACGGAGCGGCAGCAATGGAGCGCCTTTCCGGGGAAGTGCCCTACGAGATGGCTCTCCTGGACCTCATGATGCCGGGGCTCACAGGCCTGCAAGTCCTGGAGAAGATCCCTCTCCTCCCCCACCGGGATGGCCTGGCCGTCGTGATCCTTACCGCGAAGGGGCAGGATGCCGATCGAGAGGCAGCATTTCGGCTGGGTGCCCGGGATTTCATGACCAAGCCATTCAGCCCCAAAAAGCTCCTTGCCCGAATCCGCCAACTCCTCGATGCCTCCTGACCCACACCTCTGGATCACCATTCTGGCCGGCGGGTCGGGGACCCGGTTCTGGCCGCTCTCCACTCCGACCCGTCCCAAACAACTCCTACCTCTAGCGGGAGAGCGCCCCCTCATCTGGGACACGCTTCAACGGGCCCTCGGGGCCGTCCCGGCGGGGCGCATCCGTATCCTCACGGGAAGCCACCTTCTCCAGCCGATCCTGTCCGCACTGGAGGGATTCGACCCGGGACGGTTCATGGTGGAACCCCAGGCGAAGGGAACAGCGCCCGTCCTCACCTGGGCGGCCTGGGCCCTGCTCAAGGAGGATCCGGACGCGGTATTGGTCTCCCTTCACGCTGATCAAGCGATCCAGCCCGCGGAGGCTTTTCACGATCTGATTCGAAGGATCGTCCCCGTGGTCCGGACCGGGGGAATGCTCTTTACCGTGTCGGTCCGCCCAGACCGCCCCGAGACGGAGTACGGGTACATCCGGCCGGGTCCCTCCCTCGAGGGTGTGGGGGACATCGACGCCTTCAGTGTCGAGGCCTTTGTCGAGAAGCCCGACCGGGAGACGGCGGAGTCCTACGTGAATGCGGGGTATCTGTGGAACAGCGGGATCTTCATTTGGAGGGCGGACACCTTCCTGGAGGAAGTGAGAACCCTGGCTCCATCGCTGGGGAGGCTTCTACCGCTCCTGGATGCCGGCGACGTGGACGCGTTCTTCGAGGCCGCACCTGAGCTCTCCGTCGACGAGGCGATTCTGGAAAGAAGTAATCGGGTGGCTTCCGTGTCGGCCACCTTTGCCTGGGAGGACCTGGGGTCCTGGGAGGCGCTATGCCGGACCCGCCCGAGGGACGCGGCGGGAAACGTGGCGCTGGGCAACGTTCACCTCGAGGATGCCCGTGACAACATCGTCATGGTTCAGGATGGGGAGGCGGTCCTCTTCGGAGTGGAAAACCTTGTCCTGGTGCGGAGCGGTGACGTCGTCCTGGTGGTGAACCGGGCCAGAGTCCCGGAGTTGAAAGAGCTCCTGGCATCCCTGCCAGCACACCTGAGAGATCCTGAAGGAATATGAAGACCTCCCTCTACCTCTTCGACGACTCGGTGGCCGCGGGATTTCAACCTTTTGCCCTCACAAGGCCGGTGGGAGAGCTCCTGTTCGGGGCCTTCCTCCTGCGGGAACGGGCTGAACGATACTGGGGGCTTCCCTGCTCGGGCCATCTTAGCCCATCCACCCTCGCGGGGTTCACCGAGGAAGGTGCTCCCCCCGTGGGGACGGTGAAGGGCATGGAAGGGTCATCCGTGAGGATCCTGCAGTCCAGCAGGGCAGCTCCCTGGGGTAGCCCTCCCCTCCCCACCCACGAGCCTGCGACCCTCTTTCTCGGCGACGTGGTGATCGGGTGGATCCTCCCGGAGGGACACCGCATGCCGGACCCGGAGACCCTTGGCAACCCTCGGCCGCTACCTGGATCCGTGCGGGTGGAAGTGGCGGGACGCGTGCTGGGCGCGCCCTGGGACCTCACAAAGGAGAACGGCGAGCAGCTCCGGAACGACATCCCGCGCTTCTTTCCGGGATACGCGGCCGACGAGCTCCCGGGCTGCCATGTCCTGGGAGACGGACTCCTCTCCCTGGGGTCGGGAGTGACCGTGGAGCCCGGGTCCGTGTTCGATCTTCGAGACGGCCCCATTCGCCTGGGGGACGGAGTCACGGTCCGTGCCCACACGCGTCTTGCCGGCCCGGCGTATGTAGGCAGAGACTCCACGATTCTGGGAGGCATCTTCTCCGAGACTTCCATTGGTCCCGTGTGCCGGATCCGGGGCGAGGTGGAGTGCTCCCTGGTATTGGGATACGCAAACAAGGCCCACGACGGCTTCCTCGGTCACTCCTACCTGGGCAGATGGGTGAACCTCGGGGCTTTTACCGCCAACTCGGACCTGAAGAACAGCTACGGGGAGGTCCAGGTGGGCAGCCCTGGAGGTCCCCGGGCCACAGGGCTCATGAAGGTGGGCTGCTTCCTTGGCGACCACGTCAAGACGGGGATCGGGACCCTTTTCAACACCGGGACGGTGGTGGGAGCTGGTTCGAACGTCTTCGGTGGGGCGATGCCCCCGACCTACGTGCCCCCCTTCTCGTGGGGAATGGGACACGATCTCACGGAGTACCGGTTGGACAAGTTCCTGGAGGTGGCCAGGACGGTCATGGGTCGCAGAGACGTGATCCTGGACTCAGGGACCGAGGAGACCCTCCGGCTTGCCTGGGAAAGCACCCGGAAGGAGCGGGTTGGGGGGGAATGAGAATCACCATCCTGGGAAGTGGGAGCAAGGGAAACGCGATTCTCCTGGAGGCGCACGGTACCCGGATCCTGGTGGACGCAGGATTCAGCGCCAGGGACCTGGAGCGTCGATTGAGGCTGGTGGGGGTGGGGCCGGAGGAGATCCTGGGTATCGTGATCACGCACGATCACAGTGACCACACCCGGGGCATGGGAGTGTTCGCCCGGCGTTTCGGTACTCCTCTGTACCTCACGGACCCTACCCGGGTCGCCTGCAAAGCCCTCCTTAAAGGAGGGGAGGAGACCCGAACCTATCGGGCCGGTTTCCCCTTCTCCATAGGGAACCTGATGGTGGAGCCGTTCTTGACCGTCCACGATGCCACGGACCCGGTGGCCGTAGCGGTGCGGGACACCGACACCGGATTCAAGGTGGGTGTCGCCACGGATCTGGGCCGACCCACCGCCCAGGTGAGGCATGCTCTGTCCGGGAGCGATTTCCTGGTGCTGGAAGCGAACCACGATGCAGGGCTTCTGCACCAGGGGCCCTATCCCTGGTCTGTGAAATCCCGTATCGCCTCCAGCCACGGGCACCTCTCCAACGAGGCCGCTGCGACACTGGCCCTGGAGCTCCTCCATCCCCGACTGGCGGGCGTGGTTCTGGCCCACCTGTCAGCGGAGTGCAACCGGGCCGCGCTGGCTCGGGCAGTGGTTGGACGGGCTCTGCAGGAAGCGGGCTACCGGGGGTTTCTCTCGGTGGCGGAACAGGACCAGCCCACGGGACCCCTGAGCCTCCCGGAGCTGGCACGGCATCTGGTGCCCCACCAGCTGCCCCTCATCTGAGACGGGCCCGAGCGATCTACCCCGGGAGAGGAGAAGGAAGGTACGCGGAGAGCCTGCCGTGGCGGCTCGAGCGACTGACCTACAGGCCGAACAGCCGCATGAAGTCGTTGGAGAGGGCCCAGGCCATGATGCCCAGGAGCACGACGAACCCCACCTGGCTCCAGCGTAGGCGCTGCTCTACCGACAAGCCCCTCCCCCCCCGAAGGGCCTCGATGGCCAGGAAGAGCAGATGGCCACCGTCCAGGACGGGGATGGGAAGAAGGTTCAGGACGGCGAGGTTCACGCTGAAGAGCGCCATGAAGCTCAGAAAGAAGTCCAGTCCCTGCGAAGCCGCCTGGCCAGAGGCCTCACCGATGGTGACGATGCTCCCCACCGACCTGGCCGAGACGTGCCCGGTGACGAGGTCCCGCAGGAAGGCCAGGATCATCCCCGTGACGGCCTCCGTCTGGCGGTACCCTACGACCACGGCCTGCCGGACCCCGACCTTCGTGTAGAAGTACTCGTCCGGGGGTTGCCAGATTCCCACGCGCCCCAAGGTCACCGTCTCACCCGTGACGGGGTCCTTCGCCTCCTGGGAATCCAGCGTCACCATCCGTGTGATCTCCCGGCCGTCACGGAGGAGCCCCAGCTCCACCCGCTCTCCGGGCCGCGCGTGAATGGCGTCCAGAAAATCGAACCATCCCCGAATGGGGACTCCGTCCACGGTGCGGATCCCATCCCCCTGCTCGACCCCTCCCCGCTCCGCAGGAGAGCCCCGTTCGACCGCACCCACCGTGGCGTCTGCCCAGGGCTGCACGGCGGCTACCAGGCGAGTCCTCTCCTCCTCGTCGGCGGGAACACGGATGTCCACCTGCCCCGGAGGATTGGCGTACCGAACCGTCAGCGGCCCCGCATCGGCCTGAAGGATCCCCGAGGTGAAATCGTCCCAGTGTTCCAGGGAGCGGTCCCCCACCTGCCGGAGCTCCGCACCCCGGGGAATGTCACCCAGCGCCTCGGCTCCCGCCGGCAGGTATTCCTCGAGCACCTCACCCACGCGGGTCGAAGCGAATTGCCTGACGCCCCAGAGTCCGGCCACCGCCGTGTAGATGACGAATGCGAAGACCATGTTCATGATGACGCCAGCGGATATCACGATGGTCCGGGCCCAGA
>JASFRP010000224.1:0-6070 GCA_050114895.1 Gemmatimonadota bacterium | reverse complement strand
TCCCCTACGAGGTGGTGAGGATCCGGACTCCGGAAAAGGAGGAGTACCTGTCCGAACAGGGGAGATCCGGGGGAGGAATCGCGGTGGGGGTGGAGGTGGTGAACGGACAGATGTCCATGAGCTTCGCCCGGGGGGGGCGGGGGGGGGAGGATCGGGAGATGGACCAGTATACCTGGCCCGAGGTGAAGCCCCCGTCCTACGGGGGCCGGATCCCCGTTGACCCCGAGAACCGGGCCTGGGTCCGGCGTCAGGTGGAAGCGGGAGAGCCCAGCACCTATGACGTCTTCGACGAATCGGGAAACAGGCTGGCTACGGTTCTCCTGGAGGGCGGGAAGCGAGTGGTGGGGTTCGGTGAGGGCACGGTGTACGTGGTGGCCTACGACGAGTTCGACCTGAACTACCTGGAACGCTATGACATGCCGGGCTTCTGAGGGTCGTCCAGAAGGGCCGTGATCTCGTCGTCCTTTCTGGACCACATCTCCTTCAGCCAGATACCGAAGGCCCGCCGGTAGGTCTTGTCCGCCCGATAGTCCCCGAGAGGGATCTCCGCCAGGGGCAGCGCCTTCACCCGTACCCGGACTTCCCCTACGCCTCCCCGGAGGAAACCCCAGAAGGTGGGCGTTCCTCCCGGGTAGACGATGGTTACATCCAGCAGGGTGTGCACCCGGTTTTCCATGGCCTGCAGGATGGCGGCCAGGCCCCCGGCCTTGGGCTTCAGGAGGTGGCGATAAGGGGAGCGCTGCGCCCCCCATTTTTCCGGCGTGAATCGAGTGCCCTCCACGAAGTTCATGATGGAGACCGGGAGAAGGCTGAACCTGTCCGCGGCCCTCCGGATGGTCTCCAGATCCCGCTCCCCTCTGGTGGACCGTTCCAGGAACGGGTAGTCCAGGGACCACCAGGCCAGGCCAAGAATCGGCACCCAGAAGAGCTCCTTCTTCAGGAAGAATTTCAGGAACGGGATCCGCCGGTTGAAGACCTTCTGGAGAACCAGGATGTCCACCCAGGATCGGTGGTTGGCCACCACCAGGTACCATTCGGCACGGGACAGTCCTTCGGTCCCCTCCACGTCCCACCGCACCGGGTTCAAGACCCTGAGGGTCAGGTTGTTGAAGGCAATCCAGGCGGTGCCGATGGCATCCTGGCCTCGGCCGAACCGGGCACGCCATCCCCTCCGGGGAATGAGGAGCTTCAGGAGGTGGAGGACCAGCAGTGGGAGGGTCCAAACGACGGTGTTGAGGGAGAAGAAGAGGAGGGACAGGAGACCCCGAAGGAGGGATAGCAGCGATTTCATGGGTGGTTCATCGCCGGCGTGTGGTCCCGGCCTCCCCCCGGCTTCTCTCTCCCATGCCCTTCGTCCCGTTCCACGGCCCGGTCCTCCACAGGATCCACAGGGCGAAGGCCAGCACCAGGCAAGCCGGAAGGGCCCACCACGCCTCCGGTTCGAAGTCCTCCGGCAACCACCCGAGGGTGGCCGGAACCGTGGCGATGGCGTTGTTCAGGGCGTGCCAGAGCATGGCCGGGTAGATGGATCCTCCGAACAGGACCACCCAGGTCAGAATGAACCCGAGCCAGGCCGTGGGGACGATGCGGAAGAGGGAGACGTGGAAGATCCCGAAGATCAGCCCCACCGTGAGGGCCAGGAGCCACTTCCGCCGGATCACCCTCCTGAGGCCGTGCAGCAGAATACCCCGGAAGAAGAGCTCTTCGAAGATCCCCGGCATGACGCTGAGAAACAGAACGAGCTGCCAGAGAGGAAGCTCCGGACCCAGCAGCTCCTGGCCAAAGTTCTCCAGGAGCTGTTCCGGGACAGGAAAAACGAAGGTGTTCACCAGCTCCGTGATCCCGAACGCCACCAGGAGGGCCGACGGGGCCCCCAGGAGGACGGCAATCCACGCCGCCGGGTGTGCCTTCCGAAGACCATAGGCCTCGACAGGGTCCAGCCTGTACCGACGGACCATCACCAGGGATCCTCCGAAGAAGATCACGAGAAGGTTCAGGACCACCTGGCCCCGTAACCCCAGATCTTGTCCAAACCAGAGGCTGGAAAGGAAGAAGAGGACCCAGAGACCGAGGAACCAGCGAAGGACGTGCCGTGGAAAGAGGGCTGCGCCCCCCGTCAGATCCGCCTGGTCCAGATCGGACCCGGAGATGAGCTTCTCGTTGGACAGGGTCCAGTGGGTCTTGAAGGTCAACCAGAGGGCGAGACCTGCGGTGGAGACGAAGGCGAAGGCCTGGAAGGGGAGATCGATCTCTCCCACCAGGATCTCCTTCACCGCCACCGCGACACCGGCGAGAGGTACCACGGCGATGATGGAATGGAGGTCGATCCCGGGAAGGCCCGCGGCGAAGGAAGGCACGACGAAGGCCACGAAGACGGGGAAGAAGAAGACCTGATATTCCCGGTAGCTCTTGCTGGCTCCAGAGAGGAGCAGCAGGGCCGCAGCCACGAGAACGGCCACCGGGACAAGGAGCGCGAGGAGGAGGAGGAGGCCCAGGGGGTCAATCTCCACGACGAAGTCCGGGGGAAGGTCCAGGACCCCGAGCACGATGTAGACCAACAGGTTCGCGACGTTGATCACGGCCACCGCAAGGCCGACGACGATGACGGCCAGGAGCTTCGCCCTCACGATGTCCGTCCGGCTGGCGGCGGTGGTGAGGAGCGTCTCCAGCGTACCCCTCTCCTTCTCCCCACAGATGGCGTCCACCGCCACGATGGAGCCACCGCTGAGCATCAGGACCACGAGGAACGGGGTAAGAGCCAACCCCAGAAACAGACCCGAGGCTTTGGCGGCCGAGGCGACGCTCTCCGCCTCCACCGGGGCAACCTCGGACATGGCCACGGGAAACCCCGAGGACAGGAGCACCGAGTCCCGCTGGGTGGCCCTGACCTCGAGGATCCGCTCCCTCAAACGGGTCCTGGCCGCCTCCGAGAAGTCGCTATTCCCCCTGTACAGGATCCGGACCGCGGGGAGGGACGGTTCCTCCTCGGCGTGGGCGGTGTCCGCTTCCGCCGCCTCCCCCCCGGACGCCTCCTCTTCCCGCGCTTCTTCCTCGGCCTCCCTCTCCTCCGCCCTGATGGAGTCCCATTCCGGAGCCGAGAAGCCCTCCACCACCACATGGATGTCTCCGGCCTCCAGGGCCCCCATGGGATCTGGCGGATTCCGGAACTCGAAGGAGACGGGCGCCCGGGACGTGTCGGGATCGGATTCATCCAGGGCGATGGCGGCCTTCACCACACCTTCCGCCCACCCGGCCCGGCTCCCGGAGACGGCGTAGCGGTATGTCTCCTCCTCCAGAGCCTGTTGTTCCCGGGAATCCACGTAGTTCACCACGAGGATGTACGCCGGAAACATGATGAGGGGCGCCACGATGGCGATGAGGATGGTCCGGGTATCCCTCAAGAGCATCCGCATCTCGTATCGGAAGAGCGTCCCCAGGACGCTGGGGCTCCGGTGATTCGTCACGGAGCCTCCTCCAGCTCGCCGGCGACGCCGATGGTCGCCGCCTCCAGGCCCTCGGCCCGGGTCACGTAGTGAACGAAGATGTCTTCCAGATAGTGCTGTTCGGTGGCCTCCCTCAGGGAGGCCAGAGTACCCAGAGCCAGCAGTCGCCCTCGGTGGATGATGGCGATCCGATCGCAGAGCTTCTCCACTTCGCTCATGATATGACTGGAGAAGATGATGGTCTTCCCCTCGGCCCTGAGCTCCCGGATCACCTTGACCATCTCCAGCGCGTTCAGCACGTCCAGCCCCACCGTCGGTTCGTCGAAGATCAGCACCGGTGGATCGTGGGCGATGGTGCGAGCGATGGAGACCTTCTGCTTCATTCCCGTGGAGAGCTTCTCGATGCGGGCGTTGGCGTACTCCTGGATGCCGAAGCGGGAGATGAGGGCATCCACCCGTTCCTGGAGCCTCTCCACCGGATAATGGTTGATCCGGGCGAAAAACCGCAGCGTCTCCTGGCCAGTGAGCCTGGGAAAGAGCGCCGTGGACGCGGAATAGAAGCCCAGGCTCTCCCGGACGGCCTGCGGCTCCCGGACCACGTCGTGGCCCATGACCGACGCGGTGCCACCGGTGGGCTTCAGGACGGTGGAGAGCATTCTGAGCGTCGTGGTCTTCCCTGCTCCATTCGCACCGAGCAGCCCGAAGACCTCGCCGGGATGGCAGGAGAAGGTCACTCCGTCCACGGCCTTCACCTCGCCCCGGGATTCGTCGTAGAAGGTCTTGCGAAGGTCCTCAACGAAGACGGTTCGTCCGTTTGTTTTCATGCGAGGTCCTTTTCGGAGCGCCGCGGGTGCATTCGCTCCTTCGCGAAGCGCCAGAAGCTCCCGTCGTAACTGCCTATGAGAAAGTCCTCGAAACGGAGGATGAAGCGGGCCAGTCTCAGGCAAAGGAGCACCAGAAACAGGTCCACGGCGAGGGATAGCGCGATATACGGCCAGACGAACACCCCGTTGATGGCATCACGGATCATCATGGCCACGTTGGCGACGGGTATGGCGGCGATGCCCGGTGTGAGCGTGATGTCCGTCTGCTGTCCGAGTAGCAGAGGAAATACCACGGCTGCGAAGTAGACGGGCTGAACCATGGCCTGCCCGTCCTTGAACGTCCTGGCAAAGGACGCCAGGATGACCATTCCCGCCGAGAGGAGGAGCGCCAGCACCATGGCACCCACGAGCATGACGGGTATGGCCATGAGGGGGAGCCTGAAACTGATCCCCTCCGTCTCTCCCAGGAGCGGGGCCATGACCGCACCGAGGGACACGACGATGGCCACCACGTTCAGGATTCCTGCCGAGACCCCCATGGTGGCAACGTAGAGGTATTTCGCCGTTACGAGGCTATGGCGGGAGGCGGACGTCGTCATGAGGGTCTCCCAGGTCGACCGCTCCCTCTCTCCGGCCGTGGTGTCTACCGCCGGGAAGAAGCACCCGAGGGCTACCATGATGGTGAGGAAGAGGGGGACCAGGAGGCCCAGAACCCGGTTTCCCAACTCCGTTTCCGTGGCCATGTCCTCGTCGGCGACCCAGAAGAGGCGACGGTCCTGTTCCGTCATCCCCCTGGCTTCCGTCTCCTGACCAATCCACCGGGTCCGGTAGTCATCCACCACCTCCCGAACGCGGGCCACGGCATTCCTTCCCCGGGCCTCGGACCGGTCATACAGGGCTTCCACCCTGAAATTCCCCGGGAGGGCCGCTCCCCCGGTGTCGGGGGGGAGGAAAGAGAGAAGGACATCCAGCTCACCCGCCCGAATCAGTGAGATGGCGTCGTCCCTTCCCACACCCCTGACCAGCTCCACATCGTCCCTCGCCTCGAGGGAGTCCAGGACCGATCCGTGCCCCGGGGGTGGAGCACCAGCCAGGGCCACGCGGGAGGTGAACTGCTCGTTGAGCCCCTGGATGAAGGTCATTGCGGTGAACATCACCCAGAGGAGGACCGGATACAGGAAGATGGGCATGAGGATGCTGTTCACGACGATGGACCGCTCTCGGAGAGCGGAACGGATCTCCATCCTGTACAGAATCCAGATGTCCCTGGCGTTCATCGGCCTCCGGGTGATTCGGGAATCGGCACGCGCCAGCCTGAGCCGGAGGAAACTGGTGTGTCCCGTAGCATGCGGTCAACACCGTAACTCCACCCGGGCACTCGGGAAAGATGTCCCAACCAGCTATCCCCTCTGCCCCGTCGATGCCCTTTCTTGCGATCATGGAATCGGCCACCGCCACGATCACGTCCCTCCGCTTCGGGCTGAGGACTCCCCCCGGGTCGCACCGGTTCGATGCACCTACGTCTCCGAACGCAGATGCCATTGAGCGGCTCGCCTGCGGGATCGTCCGAAGTTCACCCCTGATGAAGAAGGAGGGAATTCCATGTACCGAGGTTCTACGAAGACACGGAAAGCTATTGCCGTATTCACCCTCGCACTGGGAGGATTCGCCTCGCCGGTATTCGCCAGCGAGACGAACGACTGTTACCAGGAGGTGCTCGCCACCTGCAACGATGCCCTGGAGGACGCGTCCTGGTGGGAGAAACCTGCCATCGGGCTCTTCTGCACCGGCATGCTGGCCGGA
>JASFRP010000223.1:0-6088 GCA_050114895.1 Gemmatimonadota bacterium | reverse complement strand
CGTCTCTGCGTACAGGCTTTTCAGGTTTATTCTTGGCAGCAGGTAGGTGTCGACGACGATCACTGCGCCCATGGGCATGAGAAGGAGGCCGTACAGGGCTACGAAATCCAATAGCCTCATGACCAGGGCCGGGAAGCAGGCGGCCAAGGTAGTGATGGTGCCGACCACCAAGGTGACCCGCCAGGTCTTCATGCTGGGGCGAATGGCCTGCAAGGCCAGGCCCGCGCGGTAGATGGTAGGATTCGCGGTGGTCCAACCGGCAATGACCACGCAAATGGCCCCGGCGATTCCCGCGGCCCCGAACGCGATGTTCCCTGGCGAGAATTCCTGGCTGAAGTTGGATTCCTGCAGGAAGAGCGCGTACAGAATTCCGGAGGCCAGCCAGGCTATATAGTGCCCCACATACGTGCCCGCGGCGGACGAGAAGCCGTAATACCACTTCTTCGCGTAACGAAGGATGGACAGGTCGGCCATTCCGATGTGCATGGCCATGTTGGTGAACCAGGAGAAGAACAATACGTGCCAGAAGGTGAACTGGCTTTGCCCCTCCAGAGGCTGGCCGGTCCAGATGCGGTCGTTCGCAGCCTCCCAGAAGTCATGGACCGAGTGGACCCCGAGCTCGGGGAGCACGGCAACCGCAGCGGCGATGAACACGAGGATCATCCAGGGGGCGGCTACCTTGGAGAACCGGGTAACCCATCCGAAACCGAACATAGCCACAAGAGTCGTTACAGCACCGATGGCCGCGACAGCAACCACCCAGCCGAGGCTGTTGGGGTAGAAGTCGGCCAGGGAGGGCATTTGAAGGCCGAAGGGGATGCCGATTGCCGTCGCCGAAACGGCGATCATGGACCCGGCCAGGAAGCAGAACATCAGGGCATTCACCAGGTTGTAAACGGCGGTCACCTGACGTCCTGCGATCTTCTCGAGCAGATAGTACAGCGTGATTCTGGTTTTCGTGGCGATGGGAGCCGTCAGAAAGGCCCAGCTGAGCACGGCCAGGAGGTTACCTACCAGCAGTCCGAAGACCAATCCGGCAGCCGTGACTCCATGGGCGACGAACAGGGGGCCGATGACAAACTCGGTCCCGGCCGTATGCTCTCCCGCATAGACCCCCAGGAAGCTGCTCCACCCCCTCAGCTTCGATTCAGGAACCGGTTCCCGCTCGAATTCCTCGACGGAATCGAGACGCTCGACGAGCCTTGTACGATCCAACTCATGTTCCGTTCTGTTTTCGACAACAGGTCACTTCAAACCTGTCGTCGACGGACGGACGGCGTGAGGGTCGTTGCCCGGTCAATATTGGTGGAACGCCTGGGAGACGAATTCCAGAACCGCTGGCAGGGAGTCCCGCCAATAGGTCCAGGTGTGCCCCCCGTCGCGGACACGAAACTCGTGGGGGATCTCCCGGTTCCTCATAGCGATGTGCACCAGGGAATTCCCCTCGTACAGGAAATCGTCATCTCCACAGTCGATGTACCATCGTACCGCTTCCCTCTGTTCATCCGGCATGTTCTCGATCAACCACAGGGCACTGTGGTGGTGGAAATAGTCTTCGATCTCGGCCTCCGAGGCGCCCGTGCTCCCCAATCGTCGCCTGAACTCTTCCAGGGTGAGGGGGCCCTGGTAGGAGCTCAGCGGCGCCGCAGATGAGAACATCTCCGGGCGGTGCAGGGCATACATCAACGACCCCCCTCCTCCCATGGACAGGCCCGCGACAGCCCGATATCGCTTCTCTCCCCTGATGCGGTAGGTGCTCTCGATGTAGGGAATAAACTCCTCGAAAAAGAAGTCCTCGAACCGCCATTCCCCCGTGATGTCGTTGAAATATCCCCGCCGTCCCGTATCGGCGTCGGGCATGGCGATCACCATGGGTGTCGCCGTCCCGTCCCGGATGGCCTGGTCGGCAATGCGCAGCACTTCGCCGAACTGGACCCATCCGGTGTGATTGTCGCCGGCGCCATGAAGCAGGTAGAGGACGGGATAGCTACGGCTCGAGGAGTCATAATCCGGTGGCAGGTAGATGGCGTAGTGCCGTTCACCTCCCAGGATGTCGCTGGGAAGGGAGAGGTCGTCCTGAACTCTCCCCATCTGTGCATGAAGTTGGACCGGTAGGAGAACGGCGATCACCCAGAGCAGTGTGGATCGTCGGATGGGGTCAGGCATCGTGCCTCCACGTGGTGGTTCTTGAGAGCGGGCCGAGTTCGGCCCGTTCCTCCGGGTCGCAACCGACCAGTGCACGGACACCGATACGGTCTGGTCCCCAGGTCACCCACCTCCGTGCCCTGGCCGGGTTGCGCTCTCAAGGTACGGCGGTAACCCGGATACCAGCCACTGCTCGGAACCTCGAGGCGGACACCCCTTTGGAGCACCACGTTGCTCCAGACCGCGTCAGACTCAAGATTCGGGTCGTGGAAGAGCGCACACCGTCACGACCAGTCAGCCTGGGAGATACCCTGTCATGGGAATCCTGACGTCGTCTCATCGCCCGGTAGCGGCGGGATTGATCCTGCCGTTGGCATGCCTCCTGGCCCTCCTCTCCATGTCGTGCCAGAGCGATCGCGCGGGGGACCTTCTCGAACAAATGACGCTGGAGGAGAAGCTCAGCCTCCTCCGAGGGGACACCGACCCCGAGAGTAGCTCCGGGGCCGGGTACATGCCCGGCATTCCCCGCCTCGGGATTCCGCCCCTGCGGCTGGCTGACGGTCCGGCAGGAATCCGGACCCGTTGGCCCGCCACGGCCCTCCCGGCGCCGGTGGCCCTGGGGGCCTCCTTCGATCCGAGCCTGGCCAGGGCGTACGGTGAGGTGGTGGGTCGGGAAGGGAGAGCACGGAATCAGGACGTGCTTCTTTCGCCCATGGTGAACATCGTCCGGGTGCCCCACGCCGGCAGGAACTTCGAGACCTTCAGCGAGGACCCGCTCCTCTCGGCCCTGATGGTGGCCGAGGAGGTCCGAGGCGTGGAGAGCCAGGGGCTCATCGCAACGGTGAAGCACTACATCGCCAACAACTTCGAGCGGGACAGGAACAGCGCCAGCTCCGACGTCTCGGATCGGGCCCTCCACGAGATCTACCTCCCCGGATTCGAGGCTGCGGTCCGGGCCGGAGTGGGGGCCGTCATGTGCTCCTACAATCGGGTGAATGGCGTCTATGCCTGCGATGACCCCCGTTTGCTCAACGAGATTCTCCGGGACGAGCTGAGGTTCGAAGGTTGGGTCATGACCGATTGGGGAGCGAACCACACCCTGGATGCCCTGGGCCACGGGCTGGATCAGGAGATGCCCGGGGGTCGGGGGTCCGGGCGCCGGGCCGTGTATTTCGGTGATTCCCTCCAGGCGGCGGTGGAGGCGGGCCAGATTCCTGTGGAGTGGGTGGACCGCTCCGTGGGCCGGATCCTGACCCAGATGGAGCGCATGGGCCTCCTGGGAGGGTCCGTTCCTCCCCGGCCTGAGATGGACGAGGCGTCTGGAGCCCGGGTGGCCCTGGATGTGGCTCTGGCGGGGGCCGTGCTCCTCCGGAATGAGGAGCGTCTCCTGCCCCTTTCAGCCGGGAGCCTCGGATCGATGTTGGTCGTGGGCCCCACCGCAACAGCTCCCCTCGTCGGGGGAGGTGGAAGTTCCAGGGTCACCCCACTCCGGACCACCAGCTTCATGGAAGCCCTGGAGGAGAGGGCCGACCCCGATGTCGGCATCCAGTACGCCACGGGTATGGAGCTGGACGGCACCCCCATCCCGTCGGCGGCTTTGACCCCGCCCCCGGGGACTCAGGAAGGAGGAAACGGACTCCTCCGCAGCACCCAGGACAGCGTGGCGATAGGGGTCGATCCGGAGGTGGCCTTTACGGGGGAGGCGGCCCTTCCGTCCGGCTCCAACTTCATCTGGTCCGGGATGCTCACCGCGCCCACTACAGGGGATTACGAGATCCGCCTCCACACGGAGGGAGGACGAGCCAGCCTCACCGTGGACGGCGAGCGCCTGGCCGGAAGCGGCGGTTTCGGGGGGGGTAGCCTGATCCCTACCGCCGACGGCTTGGCGAATTCCGGGGGCACCGTACATCTGGAGGCAGGAGTCCCACGCCATGTCTCTCTCACCGGCACCCCCGGCGGGCGGGGCGGAATGGGAGGAGGCGAGGAAGAAAGTGAGCCCTTCCAGCTCCGCATGGCCTGGATTACGCCAGAGGCCAGAGAGGCCGCCCTGGATGAGGCCGTCCGGAGGGCAGGAGACGCCAGCGCCGTGGTCCTCTTCGCCCACCAGGAAGGCACCGAGGGATCCGATCGGCCGTCCCTATCGCTCCCGGGAGTACAGGACAGCCTTATCACCCGGGTAGCCGCCGCCAATCCCAGGACGGTGGTGGTTGTTAACACCGGCGCCCCAGTCCTCATGCCGTGGATCGACGATGTCGGTGCAGTCCTCCAGGTCTGGTACGGGGGCCAGGAGGGGGGAGAGGCCATGGCCGCTCTCCTTCTGGGAGAAGCCAACCCCCGGGGCAAGCTCCCGGTGAGCTTCCCGCGAACCGAGACGGGCCACGCCACCGGAGAGCCGGCCCGGTATCCCGGCGAGGACGGGCAGGTCTCGTATGACGAAGGGATCTTCGTGGGCTACCGGTGGTTCGACGCTGAAGGGGTGGAGCCCCTCTTCCCCTTCGGCCACGGGCTATCCTACGCGACCTTCGCCTATTCCGACCTGGACGTCCGGGATGACGAGGACGGATACCGGGTGACGTTCACCCTCTCCAACACCGGGGACGTAACCGGCGTGGAGGTGCCCCAGCTTTATCTGGGACCCCCGGACTCTAACCCCGTACCGCTCCCACCCAAAGCCCTGGCCGATTTCCAGGCGGTACGCTTGGATCCGGGGCAGAGCCGGAGGGTGAGCCTGGAAGTGGACGGCAGGGCCCTCTCCTACTGGTCGGAGCAGGACCGAGCCTGGGTGCCCCTCCCGGGCCCCCGACCCGTGTACGTGGGATCCTCCTCCCGGGACATCCGGCTGGAGGGCACCGCAGGCAGCTGACCGGCGGGGAGAAGAACCGTACCAGGGCAATCGTCTTTGCGACGGTCGAAGGAACGGCCCCAGGAAATCCTGGATGCGGCGATCGCCGTGTTCCTGGAGATCGGAGGAATCGGACGACTCCTCCGAGCGGAATCTGCCGCAGGACATCCCGTGGCATGAAGCTGACCACCAGGCAATTCCGATGGTCGTGGATCACATGGAGCGTTATGTCAGGGCGGGCCCTCGCGCCTTTGACCTCAGACCCTTTCCACGGGTTCAGCGGGCGATGGGTCAGACATCCATTGTGTTGGATGAGGATGTGCGTTCGCCGGAACCGAGCACGTCACTCAAGAGCCATCTTGCCCCAGGGGGAGCACGATCGGTAGGATCGGCTTTGACGCCATCTTGCCTACTGTCCTGTCCTCGGGTGCCGTTTCTGACTGAATCGCGCCCGTTGTTCGGTGTTCAGACCGCGCCCCGTTCTGTCACGCTGACCATGAGACATCTCCTTACACCATTCACCCTCCTTGCGTTGGTAGCTCCACATCCCTCCCAGGGCCAGGAGTCAGTCGACCTCGGGCCAGGGTCCAGGGTGCGGATAACGGCACCAGGGTGTGGGTTGGAAATGGCTGAAGGGACCGTGCTCGAGGTCTCCGAGAGCACGCTCAAGGCTGAGTTGGAACAGAAGTTGGTCAACTGCCCCGTCAAAGAAATCGGGCAATTGGAGATCGGTGTGAGTAGGCGCCGGGGATTGGAAGGGACCCTGATCGGGATCGGCATCGGAGCTGGCGTTGCAGCTTTCGGGGTGTCTCGACTCTCCCATACAGTAGAGGGAGATATCGATCGACCTCCGATCGTAGGCGCCACGATGTGGATTCTAGGATCAATCTCCATCGGGGCCATCGCCGGGAATCAGATTGGGCGAAGGATCGTTTCGGACCATTGGGCCACCCTACCCCAGCCCCTTCGTCAACTCTCGGTCATTCTTTCGGTGAAAGGGCCCGCCGGGCTGGCCGTCTCAATCCCATCCCTCTGGTGAGCGGTTCAGAGACCTTCTGCCAGAGCGACACCATCCGTTCTCACATGCGCAAATTCGCGAAA
>JASFRP010000222.1:0-6089 GCA_050114895.1 Gemmatimonadota bacterium | reverse complement strand
TGAGGATTTCCTCAGGCGTCGACCCCTTCGATCCCTCCGTTGGCTGATTCTCCTCCGACCTCACGCAAACCCCTCCTGTCCGGGCTTCGTCCCTCGTTCGGGCTTCCGAAACGCCTCCATAGGAAGGTCATGGCACTATCAAACTTTTATGCCACTTTGGCGTACCGTCAAGCGTTATCTGACTCGGGGAGATCGCTGAAAAAGAACCGCGGGTCTCTCGACCCACGGTTCAGGGAGGCGCATATGCCCCGGACCCTTATACGGGGGGCGGAACAGGAGCGTCCGCCGAGGAGTCCGACGATTCCTCCCGGTCCCTGAGGTGCCTGTAGATGGATCGACGAGTAAGGCCATATAGGATCACCCGACTCAGGAATTCCGGATCCGTCCGCTGCACTTCTTCCGCCTGCGTGGCGATATCCCTCGGCAGGCGGACATTGATCTGAACGGAGCGGGTCTCCCACATCGGCTTACCTCGTTCGGCCGTAAGGTCAAAAATTGAAGGAATTTACACACCCCAACCTCAAGGAGCACGCCACGGAGCCCTGAATCTGGGGGGTCCGATTGACTCGGACGAACCGAAATTAAAAGCGTATTCCGGGGGGCGCAAGGCTCCCGCCGGGAATTCCCGACACCTCCTGTGGATTTGTAAGTGACTGAAAACAAATAACTTAAGAATATGGGAAAAATCGACAATCCACCTGTTCCCGTTTCGCTGAACAAATGGATTTTTTCAAATTTTGTTTTCGTAAGTCCAGGCCTGAGACGGGGTTCCCATGACGTGAGGAGGGAAAAGCGGTGGACCGTTGTTACCATTTTTTTGCAATAATCCGAACCTCAGATGAGGGAGCGAAGGAAAGCTAATAACGTGTGCGCATTGAGGGAGAGGAACCGACGCCGGATCTCCTCCGGGTCCTCTTCACGGAAGATATCGGCGGTTCTCACGCTGGGTCCCTCCCCCACCGGGCGGAAGCTGATGAAACCCCTCCAGACCTCGTCCCGGCGGAAGACGCCCAGGCTCGCCCGCCACGGCGTGTCTCCAAAACGGACTCCCCTCGACTCCACCATCACCGGCGGAGAGGGTCTCCGGTGGGCCGGAGCGGAGGTGAACTCCTCTTCCAGATGCGCCTCCAGGTTTTCACTCCGGTCCTTGAGCCAAAGGTCGAAGCTCGGGAGGGGGATCACTTCCTGCAGGAAGAGGAGAAGGGTGGCAAGGGGGTCCTTTCCCACCTCGATCCCGACCTCCACTGCCCAGGAGCGGGCCCGGGCGTAGAGGGGGCGGACAGCGTCGTGTGGGAGCAAAGAGAGCAGGGCCTGGGCCTGGCGAGTCCGGTAGGCTCGGTACCGCGACTCCAAATCCGGGTCCTCCGAGACCAGGGCCTCGATGGAGAGCGCACCCGGCGGACGATCGGATCCACCCTGAAGGGCCGCCATCTCAGCTCCGCTTCAGTGAACGATGGATCCGCCCAGATCAGGCGGAGGAGTGATGGGCTGACTCGCCTCCCTCGGCTCTCTGAAATACAGCTGGGAAAGGGTCTCCCGGGAACCGAGGGTGTCCATGACTTCCTGGAGGGCTTTGAACCGCTCTGGCTCGAACCGGGCCAGCAGGTGGACGAGCCCCTCACGAAGCTCCTTCACGAGCATTCGAGCCTCCAGGAAGGTGAGGGGAAGGGGAAACCGGACCTGATATGCCAGGCTCTCCGTGGGACCCGTCGGAAGCACCCGGCGGATGTCCCGAGCGGGGAAGGCTCCAGCCAACGCTTCCTCCAGCACCGGATCCGGTTCCTGGAAGGCGGTGCGGAACACCAGTGCGTTCCCGTCGCAATCGAGGTGGGCTCTCGCCAGACGTCCCCGGGCCATGACGATCCGGACGGACGTCCCCTCGTGGAGATCCAGATCCCGGCAGATATCCCGGAACCCGATCCTGAGGAGGGTCGCCCTCGAAAGGGGGCCGTACCCTGCTCTCCGAAGGACCCGGAGAGCCAGGTCGAAGCAGTACTTCTCCAGGCCTGCCCTGGCTTCTCTCCCGGCGGCGGAGGGATCCGAGGCCGTTCTGAGAAGCCCGTGTAGGTGATCCAGGGTGGGCTCGTACACCCAATCCAGAACCACCAGCTCCGAGCTCAGGTCCAGCTCCTTCACCTTCCCACTACCCAGGTCCACCACCTGGGCTGCAGAGGCATATTGACCTTCGAGGACCAGGGCAAGACCGATGTCCTCGATCCGTCCCTCGGGAAGATCCACCTCATGGACGCCCCGGTACTGGACCACGGCCCGGGTGAGGGTCAGCTCACACACCCCCGGAACATCCGCCATCGCCTCAGGACGAGACCCGGAACGGGGCGCAGGTAGCTGTGGGGACAGATCCGTCATCGGGAACCCGACTCCCTTGGATTACGCACCAGGATACCGCTGCGATTTGAACGATAATCAAATGTTTACGCCATTCGCAAGAAATTCGTCCCCCCGGTGGGGCCGGATATATGAGGTACTGGTCAGACTCCTTGCAGCGCTCCCCTTCCCGGAACATCTTTGCACGGCCTGGCAGGCTTCGGGCCTGTGCCGTTCCCCGCACCGTTCCTCATCCCGGAGGCGGAGCCCGTTGGACCGTACTCACCGCCGCTCGGTGGGATTCCTCGATCACGAGGGAGAGAACTGGGCCTGCTTCCTGGTCACCTTCCTGGACCAGGGCCGGCGGTGGCACGGCTACTTCTCCTTCCGCCCCAAGGATGGTGGACTGAAAGAGGATGAAGTAAGGACGGCGGACATATTCCTGGAGAAGACGGAATCGGAGATCGACCGGAAGGCCCGGAGCCTGGGACGACCCCTGCTGAAGGGGCTGCTGGCCTCTTCTTTGCACACCCGGGACCGATCCAGGGATGGCTCCCCCAGGCTGCGCCAGTGGTTCCGCCAGATGCTGGCCAAGAACTCACAGGAGTTGGCAGGTGACTGGGAGGAGGAGGACAGCGAGGGAGTGGAGATGGAGCTCAGTCGGCTGAGATCCCTCTACGCGTCGTATCGACTCGACCAGGTCTGCCACTTCATCGCCCTGGTAGAGCCCGGGGATTTCCAGGAGGCAGTGGATCGGATCCTCGAGGGCAGAGCCTTCGATTTCGGGGCCAAGGACCTCCTCCAGTTCTCCATGATGGTGGTGGAGTTCATCGAGAGCCACCTCCCGCTTCCGCCATTCGAGACATGGGCCGAGGATTTTCTCACTCACCGGAGCCACTACGCCCTGTACGCCCACACCCTCCACCGGGCTGGGCGGCTCCCCTGAAGTGCTCCTGTCTGCCCGATGGCTGCCCCCTCTTACCTGCAGATGGGTTGCCCACAATGCGTTGCACCCCTATCTTTTTTTGCTGATTGTGTACCAATACGCCTGAAGGGAGTGTGATCAGTTTGGAAGTCATCGTCCAGGACAACGAAAGCCTCGATCGGGCCCTGCGCCGTTTCAAGCGAAAGGTCCAGCGGTCCGGCCTCTACTCTGAACTCCGGAAGCGGCGCTTCTACGAGAAGCCCAGTGCCCAGCGCAAGCGGAAGCGCGAAGCGGCCATCCGGCGTGAGAGGCGGAGGCAGCGGCGTCTGAGGCACTGATACCAGGACGTCTTCACGGCTCCCTGCAACGGAGTGTGAGGAAAGAATGAAGGCTCTCCCGGGAAGGGAGAGCCTTTTGCTTTCCCCTGAGGGAACCGAGGCTTCCGGGGCGTTCGACCCACCACCTGCCCAGCGGCGTGCGCCGGGTCGATCAGAGCCCCTCCGTGTCCGCCTCCCCCAGGAACTCCTTGGCCACGCCATGGAAGTGGCGGCGCACCCACCTCCGCCACGAGGACGGGGGGGGTTCCAGGGATTCACCTGCCTCGAGACGGTCGAGGATTCCCTCCATCTCCGCCCGCACCTGCAGGAGCCGCTTCTTGTGGTAGTAGCCTGACACCCAGGCAATTCCACCCAGGACCCCCGTGCCGGCGACGATCCCCAGGCCCACCCCCAGGGCTGCAGCGCCCCCTGTGAGCCCCACAGCCATGGCAAGCCCTACTCCCACCCCCACGCCACCTGCCGCCCCCCCGACCAACCCTCCGGCCAGGTAGTCGTCCCTCGTCCCAGGCTCCACTTCCAGCTCCACCAGCGTCCGGTCGCCGTCCCTGGATTCGAGCCGGACCTCCACCCTCTTCGCGGATGCCACGTAGTACTTCTTCGACGTGGATGAAGCCGCCCTGGCGATCTGGGACGCCCAGTCCACCGCCGGACGGTACTGCAGAACGGAGCCCCCCCGGCGAACAGCCTGAAGGAGCCTCCCCGCCACCATGAACTCGTCGATGGTTGCCGCGAGGTCCTCCCGCCGCCCGGGTACCACACGGGAGGCGTACAGGACCGGTGGGCCGAAGAGGACGGACACGGGGTTCCGGCCGGGGGGCGGAGCCGAGCGCACCTGGACCAGGGCCTTTCGGACGTGGCGTTCATCGAGACCGACTTCCCGGGCGATCCTGAACAGCTCCTCCTCGTTCAGGGCGGACTCTCCCCCGTCGGGCTCCGAAGCGGCCAACTCCGCCGCTCTTCGGATCACCTCGTCGAACTGTTTCCGGGTGAGGCTTCGGTTCGGATCCATTCGCCTCTGAAAGTTCGCGTCAGGGGGAACCCCCGGCCAGGGAGTCCACCGAGACCCCGACCTCGATGACGCCGAAGGCCCTTCCTCCGTGACCCTGGCTGATGAAAGGATAACGACCCGATGGGGCATCCTCCAGAACGACGACGAACCGGCTTCCTCGCTGAAGAAGGGGGGGGCTTTCCAGTTGTTCGGTGGACGTCAGGAAAGCCATCGCTCGGGCGGAGAGGGAATCGGGCGGGAACAGGACCGTGTGAACCCGGTGGTCCACGGTAACGAACTCCACTCCATCTCCCCGGAAAGCCTGGATACGAGCCGGCAGAACATGCTCGTCCGAGCCCCGCCCTCCCAGGATCACCCTGTGGAGACGGGCCCCGTCCGCCAACCCCAGGGCCTGCGCTCCCTCAACCTCCGGGTCCCGCACGGGTTCCGGGGACCCGCTGCAGCCCCCGGAATACAGCGCGAGAAGGAGAAAGAGGCCAGCCCCCCGGGAGGAGGCCGGCCTCCGTATTTCCCGCCGGCGAGCCCGGATCACTCCAAGCTCAGCCGCCGTGGTGGCTCAATGTCCAGACGTAGGCCGCCACGTCCCGAACGTCCTGGTCGCTGATGTTCGTGCCGCCCTTGGGGAGCATGAGCCCGGGATGCTCCGTGGGTTCCGGGACACCCGTGGTGACGAGCTGGACAATGGAGGGATAGGACCCGTCGATGTGGATCCACTGGTCATCGGTAAGGTTCGGGGCCAGGGGGCCGCCGACGCCACCCGCCAGGTGACAGGTGTAGCAGATTCCGGCTCCGGTGAAGATCTGTTCCCCGTGGGCCACCATCTCGGGGGTCACGCCTTCGGGAAGCTGCATATCCGTGGCAGCGGCCGGTGCCGGAGTCGTTGATTCAGCAGCGGGTTGCGCCTCCTCCGCAGCAGGCGCACCTTCCTCGCCCCCACCACAGGCAGCCGCAAAAGCAAGAAGAAGGAATAGAGCAGGGAACCGCATGGACTTGCTCACTGGGACACCTCCGTTCCACAGGCGATACAGAACCGCCATTTCAGCTCGAGTTCCTCGCCGCACTCCGGGCAAGGCACCAAGTTTACACTACATCCACAGAAAGGGCAGAAATTCACTCCCGAGCGATCCGGGAGCTTCTCCCTGCACCAGGCACAGGTAGTGGGAGGGGAAACCAGCTCTTCCTCCTCCTCCGACGGCTGGCCGGCCTCCTGGCCCCCCTCCTCCCCCTCTTCCGACGTGGGCGGCCAAGCAACGTCTTCCCCTGAAACTTCCCCTGAAACCTCCACTGGAACCTCCTCCGGATCAACCTCCGCGACCAAATGGGTCTCGACGGCTTCGTCGAGTACCTCTGATATCTCTTCACCCTCGGTCGTCTCCACGACCTCCTCTACATCACCCTCCTCGTGCATCCCCTCAAGCCCTCCCGCGTCTTCCTCGGAAACCGCACCCTCCTCTTCGGTGCCGGACTCCGCTTGCTCGTCCGAACCTTCGGT
>JASFRP010000221.1:0-6095 GCA_050114895.1 Gemmatimonadota bacterium | reverse complement strand
GCGCCCTCACCGCGAGGTTCCCATGCGCACCTTGTTCCGCGTGTTCGTCGTCGCTGCCGCTGTCCTGCTTCCCCTTTCCCCGTTGGCCGGCCAGTCGCAGGCAGCGGGTCAGCCCGATCCGGAGCTCTATCAGGCTCTGTCCTGGCGTCACATCGGCCCGGAAGGAAACCGATTCAGCGCCGCCGCCGGGATTCCCGGGGATCCCTACACGTACTACGTGGGGGCCGCGTCGGGAGGTGTCTACAAGACCACCGACGGAGGAGTGAACTGGGAGGCGATCTTCGACGATCAGCCCGTCCAATCCATCGGCGCCCTGGCCGTGTCCATCAGCGACCCGAACGTCGTCTGGGCCGGCACCGGGGAGGGGAAGATCCGGAGCCACATCTCCCTGGGGGAGGGGGTCTACAAGTCCACCGACGCCGGTGAGACGTGGACCCTCATGGGGCTGGAACGGACAGGGCGGATTCCGCGGATCGTTGTGGATCCAACGAACTCGGACGTCGTCCTGGTCTGCGCCCTGGGCCACGCCTACGGGCCTCAGCCGGAGCGGGGGGTATTCCGCACCGACGACGGCGGCGCTACCTGGGATCACGTGCTCTTCGTGGACGAGAATACGGGGTGCTCCGACATCGCCATGGATCCTTCCAATCCCCGGATCCTCTTCGCCGGGACGTGGCAGCTGGAGATCCACACCTGGGGCCGCACCAGCGGGGGGCCCGGGGGCGGGCTCCACGTCTCCCGGGACGGAGGCCTGACCTGGGCCCGCCTCTCGGGCCACGGCCTTCCCACGAAGCCGGTGGGGAAGGTGGCAGTGGCCATCGCCCCCTCCAACCCGCAGCGGGTGTACGCCATGTTCGAGACGGGAGACGGGATCCCGTGGAACGGAGAGCCCACCGAGGACGGGGAGGTGTGGCGGTCCGAGGACGGGGGCCACACCTGGAGCATGATCACCCGGAACCGGAACGCCATGGGGCGCGCTCACTACTACTCCCGGGTGGCCATCTCGCCGGATGACGAGAACGAGGCCTACTTCCTCACGGGTTCCTTCTCCGTGTCCCGGGACGGGGGGGAGAACCTCGAGGTCGTCCCCCGCTCCCAGGCTCCCGGGGGGGACCACCACGACATGTGGATCGATCCCACCAACGGGGACCGGATGATCGTGGTCCACGACCAGGGTCTCTCCATCTCCATCAACCGGGGGAAGACCTGGTTCCGGCAGCGCCTGTCCAACGCCCAGATGTACCACGTGACCGTGGACAACGAGATCCCCTACAACGTCCTGGGCAACAAACAGGACGAGCCCACCTACCGGGGCCCAAGCAACAGCCGTCTGGGAGGGCGGGGAATCCCCCGGGGGATGTGGCATCACGTGGGTGGCGGCGAGAGCGGCTGGGCCACACCCGACCCCGAGGATTCCAACGTCGTATGGTCGTCGGCCTCGGGATCCGGGATGGTGGGCGGCATCGTGGTCCGGTATGAGGAGGACCGACGGCAGTACCGGAGCGTGGAGGTTTGGCCGGAGCAGAGCCGGGGAGCCGCGGAGGGGGTTCGCTACCGCTTCGTGTGGGACGCCCCGCTGCACATCTCCCCCAACGACCACAACACGGTGTATGTGGGGAGCCAGCACGTTCACCGGACGACGAACGGCGGCCAGAGCTGGGAGGTCATCAGCCCCGACCTGACGCTGAACGACCGGAGTCGAATGGGACCTTCCGGTGGGCTCACCCAGGACAACATCGGCGTGGAATACGCGGGGGTGGTCTACGGAATCGCCGAGTCCCCCATCGAACCGGGCCTCATCTGGGCCGGCACCAACGACGGGCTCCTCCACGTCACCCGTGACGACGGCGCCACCTGGACCAACGTCACCGGAAACATGCCGGGGCTGCCGGAGTGGATCGCTGTGCGGAGCATCGCCCCGTCCCGGTATGCCGCGGGCACGGCGTACGTGGCAGCCGACGGTCATCAGGTGAACATCCGGGATCCGTACGTCTACCGGACCCGGGACTATGGAGAGAGCTGGCAGAAGATCACCGACGGGATTCCGAGCAGCATGCTGAGTTACACCAAGGTCATCGCCGAAGACCCGGTTCGGCAGGGACTCCTCTACCTGGGGACGGAGAACGCCATCTACGTCTCCTTCGATGACGGTGATCACTGGCAGCCTCTCCAGAACGACCTCCCCCACGCCCCGGTGTCGGGGATCGTGATCCAGGAGCACTTCAACGACCTGGTGGTGGGTACCTACGGGCGGGGGTTCTGGATATTGGACGATCTGGCACCCATCCAGCAGTTGACCCCCGAGGTCATGGCATCGGAGGCTTCCCTCTTCGAGCCCAGGGCCGCGTACCGGTTTCGGGAGATCACCCGGCCCTCCACCCCCTACGACGACCCCACGGAAGGGGAGAACCCGGAGTACGGGGCGTCCATCAACTATTGGCTCGCGGCGCCTGCGGACTCTCTCCCGGAGATCTCCATCCTCGACGCCGGCGGGGCGCTGGTCCGAACCCTGGACGGGACGAACGAGGCCGGAGTGAACCGCGTCTACTGGGACCTGGAGGACGAGCCGAACGACGAGATCCGGCTTCTGACCGGGTACATGTATGCGCCCCATCTCCAGGTGGGGACCGAGGGCCGGCAGGCTCCGGGAGGCGGCCGGATCTCCATCCTCATGCCCCCGGGCCAATACACGGTGAAGCTGACCGTGGACGGCCAGGAGCTCACGCAGCCCCTCACGGTCCTCAAGGATCCCAACACGGCGGGGACCGAGGCTGACATCGCCGCGCAGGTGGAGTTCCTCCGGGCCGTGCGGGAGGACGTGGTGACGGCGGGGGAGTCCGTGGAGCGGGTGGAGGCCCTTCGGGTCCAGCTCCAGACCCTGGCCCGGTTCTCCGAGGACGAGGAGGTGAAGGCCGCGGCGGAAGCGCTGGAGAAGGCCCTCACGGACCTCCAGATGAACATGGTGGATCTCCGCCTCACGGGTCAGGGGCAGGACGCAGTCCGCTTCGAGGCGAAGCTGCTCCAGAAGCTCAGCTACTTGACGGGGGGGGTGTCCGTGGCGGACTTCCGCCCCACGGACCAGGACCTGGAGGTTCAGCAGATCCTCCATGACCGGTTGGGAGAGCACCTGAGAGCCGTGGATGTCTTGATCGGCTCGGACCTGAGCGAGCTGAACGCCCTGCTCCGGTCGAAGGGGATCGGAATCATCGGTGGGTAGAGGTGCCGATACGATGAGCGCACCCACGCGTCTGATCCCGATCCTGGCCTTCCTGTCGACCTGCGGGCTGATGCTCTCGTGCGGCGGGTCGGCGGGGACGGCGCCTACCGAGCCGGACCCGGCCCGGCCCACCTCCGTCAGCGTCTCTCCGCTCAGCGTCGCGGTGGACGCGTTCGGAGCCACCGTCCAGTTTGCCGCCACCGTCCGAGATCAGTGGTACCGGGAGATGGCCGGTGCGACGGTGACGTGGAGCAGCTCGGATGCCGAGGTCGCGTCTATCGGCTCCAGCGGTCTGGCCACGGCAGTCGGGAACGGAACCGCGACGATTCTGGCTGCGGCATCGGAGTCGGCCTTCGGGCTGGCCAAGATGACTGTGGCCTTCACTCCCATCGCCATCACCACCACGGCCCTTCCACCCGGCGTGGTGGGGCTCGAATACGACCAGACCCTCCAGGGAGAAGGGGTCGGCACACCGGTCTGGTCGGTCAGCGGGGGCGCGCTTCCTCCGGGGATCACCCTGGATCCCGGCACTGGTGCCCTGACGGGAACGCCCACGACACCGGGGACCAGCACCTTCACCATCACCCTCTCGGACGGCGGTCAGACCGCCCACAGGGAGTACTCCCTCGTGGTGGTCCCCGGGGACTTCGGCATCGGGCTCGGTGACGATCAGTTCTCCCTCATTCCCGCCGGGAGCTTCCAGATGGGAAGCCTCGACGGAGACGACGACGAGCAGCCCGTCCACACGGTCAACATCACCCGGGACTTCCTCCTCCAGAAGACGGAGGTCACCCAGCACCAGTGGAAGAGCGTGATGGGGAGCCTGCCCAACGGGGTGTCACTCTGCGGGGAGACCTGCCCCATCGCCGGCGTGTCCTTGAACGACGTGAGAGCCTTCGTCGATACGCTCAACGCCAGGGAACCGGAAAAGGGCTACCGGCTCCCCACCGAGGCCGAATGGGAGTACGCCGCCCGGGCCGGGACCACCGGTGACTACGGGGGCACCGGAGCCCTGGAAGACATGGGTTGGTACGCCGGCAACAGCGGGGGGAACGTCCACTTCGTGGCGGAGAAGGAGGCGAACGCCTGGGGCCTCTACGACATGCACGGGAACGTCATGGAGTGGGTGCAGGACTACTATCTGGCGACGTACTACGCGATCAGTCCCACGGACGACCCTCCGGGGCCGGGACCAACATCATCGGGCTGGGTGATCCGAGGAGGGGCGGCGCACCTCCCCGCCGCCGAAGCCCGCTCGGCGAACCGCTCCCACGGGGTCCACTACGCCGTCTACACCGGCTCGGGCTTCCGGCTGGCCCGGAGCGAATGACGCAGGTCCGACCCGTACCCCCGGCCTTCAGAAGTAGGCGGTGAAACCGAGACGGAAGCTCTGGGGCCGGACCCGCTCCTGGGGAGCCTTGAAGTACTGGTTCGGCTCGATCTCGGGGACGAAGAGAGAGTAGGTCTTCCTGAACCCGTAATCGGGGCCGTTGTTCACGATGGTGTTCAGCCTCGTGATGTTCTCGGCCCTCAGGACGTTGAAGGCGTCCAGGGACACCGAGAGCTCCCGGCCACGGAAACGGAACATCCGCTCCAGCCGCAGGTCCAGTATGTTCCGGGGAGGGAGGGTCGGTCCTCCCCGGGGGCCGACGAAGACGTAGTCGCCTTCCAGCGGCGCCAGGAACTTGAAGTCCACCGTTTCTCCCTGGAAGAGGGGATTCCCATCCCGGTCGAGGGGCCCGGTGCCCACGTAGTACTGGAAGAATCCCATCCCGTAGAGGCGAAACCTGGGCGAGTAGTGGTCTCCCGACTGGAATGTCCAGAAGGCGCCACCCCGGAGTTGCCAGGGGAGGACGCCCCAGACGGATGCTTTCCACTCCCGGTCCGCGAAGTTCTCCAGGGTTCCATACGCGTTGACCTTCTCGTTCACATGGACGTAGGGTCCCGCGCCGTATCCGGCCGGGTCCGTGTACCCGCTCACGTTGTCCAGGTTGCCCTTCAGGTCCGTGGCGACGAAAGAGAGCGATCCCCCCCAGGTGGGCCTGGCGATCTCCAGGTTCACCTGGATCTGGCTGAACTCCCGCTGGCCATCGGGGGCGGTGGTCAGGACGAATTGGGGGTCCCAGGTGAGACCGAGCGTGTCGGCGAAGGTCATGCCGGGGGGCATGGGCTGGCCGGGACAGTTCCCGAGGCGGAGACAGCGGAGCCGTTCCAGGATCAGGTAGTTCGGCACGTATAGCTCCTGGAAGACCACGCTTCCTCCGCCGAAGGGCACGGTGGGGCCGCGTAGGGGGTAGGCTCCTTCCCACTCCCCGGTCTCGAAGACCCGCACGTCCTGGTAGACCGTGTAGTTGAACGCCCGGTTCAGGTCCACCAGCGCCACCATGTTCTTGTTGGAGCGACGGACATAGAGGGCCTCCACCTTGCCCCAGTTGCTGATCTCCTTCTCCAGCCCCACGAGCCATTGATCCACATAGGGCTGCTTGTAGTTCTGTACGGGCC
Source organism: Gemmatimonadota bacterium (assembly GCA_050114895.1). Taxonomy (GTDB): domain Bacteria; phylum Gemmatimonadota; class Gemmatimonadetes; order Longimicrobiales; family Gaopeijiaceae; genus JASFRP01. The sequence goes on along the minus strand of JASFRP010000221.1, from coordinate 376 downwards.
CCGTCTCGTTGAGAGTGACCTCGCCCTCCTTGGTGAAGAGATAGCTCATGGCCCCGAGGTTCCGTTCGGCCTCCGTGAACGTCTGGGCAGGGTCGGAGAACGGCGGTCCCTGGTAGTACCAGAACTCCTCGTTGGTGAACACGTCGGAACCGGCGACCCGGTCGAACATCTGGGAGATCATGTTCTGGTGATACCGGCCCCAGTGGCCCTTGGCCACGAGACTCCCGTCCCGGGTGAGATCCACGCTCAACCCCACTCTCACGTCCAGGGCCTGGTCCTGAACCGCCTGGAACCGCTCCCCTGACGTGGGGGTGATCCACCCGGTCCACCGTCCCCAACGGGCCCCGGGGGAGAGGACGATCCGCGACCCCAGGGC
>JASFRP010000220.1:0-6101 GCA_050114895.1 Gemmatimonadota bacterium | reverse complement strand
TGAGGTCCGAGCGGTCGTAGACGGGCGTCATCACGACCCCGGGGGGGAGACCGCCTTTGATCTCCGAGATCTTTTCCTTGACCCTCTCGATAGTGGCCAGTGCGTTTTCCCCGAAGCGCATGACCACGATCCCTCCCACCACATCTCCACGCCCGTCGAGGTCGGCGACCCCCCTCCGGACCTGAGGAGCCATCTGGACCTCGGCAACGTCCGTCACGCGGATCGGCGTGCCCGCAGGGGTGGCCCCGAGGACGACATCCTCGATGTCGGCCAGGCTCTGAATGTACCCCAGGCCCCGAACCATATACTCACGCTCCGCCATCTCCAGGACCATCGCCCCCACGTCCTGGTTCGCCGACCGGATGGCCTCCATGACCGCATGGACCGGGATGTTGAAGGCCCGGAGCCGTTCCGGGTCCAGGGTCACCTCGTAGGCGCGCTGGAATCCACCCACCGACGCGACCTCGCTCACGCCGGGAACGGCCGTAAGCTGATAACGAAGAAACCAGTCCTGAATCGAGCGGAGATCGGCCAGGGAGCGGGTCCCGGTGGTGTCTTCAAGGACGTACTGGTATACCCAACCGAGCCCGGTGGCGTCGGGTCCGAGAGCAACCTCGGCGCCCTCCGGAAGCCTCCCGCGGATCCCCGAGAGGTATTCCAGCACCCGACTCCGAGCCCAGTAGAGATCGGTGCCATCCTCGAAGATGATGTAGACGAAGGACACCCCGAAGAAGGAATAGCCACGGACCGTTCCGGCTCCCGGCACCTTCAGCATCTCGGAGGCGATGGGGTAGGTGACCTGGTCCTCCACCAACTGGGGAGCCTGCCCCGGGTAGTCCGTCTGGATAATGACCTGAACATCGGAGAGATCGGGAATGGCCTCCAGCGGGGTCCGAGCCATGGCGACGGCTCCCCCCACCCCTGCGAAGAGGGCCAGGAGGAGGACCAGGAACTTGTTCTGGACAGACCACTCGATGAGACGCTTCAGCATCGTCAGCTCCTGCCCCCACTCCTGGAGCTCCCATCAGGGGCGCCTGGACGCATGGACCGCCGGTCTGCCTGGGCGGTGGTGTCGGGCCGGGCAGCCGTGTCCGACGTCATTCCCGGCATCGAGTGTCCCGAATGGTCCATCTGGCCCGGATCCATCCGGGCATCGGAGGTGTCCGGAGCGGACTCCGGCATCTGGTGTTGAGAGTGGTCCATCTGGTCCATCGTCTCCCCTCCTCCCTCGTCCCCCATCTCCATCCCCGAATGGTCCATCCCCGCCATGCCCGCCATCCCTGCCATGGCGGCCCCCAGATTCGACTCCGCGTCGATGAGGAAGGTGGCGGACGCCACGACGGTGTCTCCCTCCTTGAGCCCGGAGAGCACCTGGACCTCATTCCCGCTCTTCAACCCCGTCACGACGTCCACGGGGTGGAGTTGGCCACCGGCCATGCGGTGGAAGACGACGGATCGCTCACCGGTCTCGAGAACGGCCGTGCGAGGGACCAGGAGGGTCTCCTGCAACGCCGGGCTCTGGAGCTCCACCTCCGCGTACATGCCGGGTTTGAGCCTCAGCTCCGGGTTCGGCAGCTCGAGGCGGATCTTGCCGGTGCGGGTGGAGGTGGAGACCGTCGGGTAGACGTATGTCACGGCCCCGTGGAAGGTCTCCCCGGGGTAGGCCTCGAAGCGCACCATCGCGTGCTGGCCGTTCCTGACCAGGGAGAGGTCCTTCTCGAACACCTCCGCGTCGATCCATACCCGGCTCAGGTCGGCCAGCCGATAGAGATCCATCCCCGGCATGATCCGGGCTCCTTCCACCACGTTCTTCTCCACCACGATGCCGTCGGCGGGAGCCCTCAGCGTCAGCACCTTGGTGACCTCTCCGCTCTCCTCGATGGCCCGGATGGCCTCCTCCGGAATGTCCCAGTAGGCGAGCCGGCGACGGGCCGCGGATAGAAGCTCCCGGGCGTTCTCCGCCGCCCGTTCTCCTCCCCGGTCCCTGGTCTCTTCCAGGAGGTTCCGGGCCAGGACCAGTTCCTCCTGAGCCGTCACCAGCGCCGGGCTGTACACCTCCAGGAGCGGTTGGCCCGCCCGCACCGGCGCCCCGGTGAAATCCACGAAGAGGCGCTCTGCCCACCCGTCGATCTTCGGGTTCACGGTGGTCAGCCGGGTCTCGTCGTAGGTGACGAAGCCCACCGTCCGGACTGCTCGTTCCAGTGTGCCCCGGGTGACCGTGGCGTACGTCACCCCGATCCTCCTTCCGGCTTCCGGGGATAGGGTCACCGGCTGCGCCTCGTCGGCCCCCGCGGCCATGGCGGAATGGTCGTGGCCCTCCATCCCCGAGGCCCCTGCTTCCTGGCCCTGGTTCCCAAGGCCAGTGACGGCCACGGCTCCGATGGCCGTCAGGACGAGGGCAAGGGCAAGGATGATCTGGTTTCGGGTCTTCATGATCCCTCCGTGAGCAGTTCATCCGTGACGGGAAGGTCACGGCCAATGGTCATCTCGAGCTTCGCGATACCCGTCCCGTAGGAAGCCAACAGGCCGTAGTACTCGCTCTGAAAGCGGTTCACGGCCATCTGGGCGTCCACGAGGGTCATGAAGTCCACTGCTCCCACCCGATAGGACGAGAGGGAGGACTCGACACCCGCCCGGGCCTGGGGGAGGATGTCCTCCCGATAGAGTCGGATCAGGGTCCTGCTTTGCTCCAGATCCGCCAGGACCTCGGTGACCCGGGCATCCACCGTGGCTTCTGCTTGATCCAGTCGAGCCCTGGCCATGCCCTCCATGGCCGCCGCCTCGTCACGAGCCTTCAACTGCCGCCTCCCGGCGAAGAGCGGAACGCTGAATCCCACCGAGGCGCCTCCCATCCCTTTGTAGTCCCCGGCCATGCGCCCGAAACCGTATTGGACCCCTATGGTCAGGTCGGGCCAGATCTGCTTCCTCGCCAGCTCTCTCCGAGTACCCGCCCGTTCCAGCTCCTGTCGCATGCTGCGGAGGAGCGGGCGGGTCTCATGGCTCCACTCCGTGAGGGCGCTCCCATCCGGGGTCTCTCTCGGAAGGGGTGGAAGGATCGGAGAGGGGACCGGGGTCTCCCCCGGCTGGTCAAGGACGGCGTTCAACCTCGAGGCCGCCGCCGCCCTCATGGCCGTCATCCGGGCGACCTCGGCCTCCATGCGGGACACCTCCACGTTCGCTCGCAGGACGTCGGCCTGCCTCCCTCTCCCCGCCGAGTACATGGAGCGAGCGACAGTCTCGAAGTCCTGAAGGAGACCCAGTGTTTCCCGCATCACTTCGAGCTGTCGGTCCAACTCGTAGATCCGGTAGAACGCGGTGGCGGCCTCCGTTCTCACCTCCCACCGAGTCTCATCCGCGGAGGCCATGTCGATTCCCGTGGTCTGCTGCGCGATTTCCCCCATCAGGGACAGCTTCCCGGCCAGGGGAAGGCGCTGCATCGCCTGGAACGTGGGAGCCATGGATGCCGGCATGGTGGGAGAGAACTCCGGGATGGCCAGATTCATCACCCCCACCTGGAACATGGGATCGGGAACCAGTCCGGCTCCCGGCTCCATGGCCCGGGTGGCCTCGACCCGTTCCCGGGCGGCCCGGAGTCGGGGGCTCCTCTCTTCGGCCTGGCGCAGAACCTGGTCCAGGTGCAGCGTCGCAGGTTCCTGCCCGTTCAGCGGGGCCGACGGAAGAACCAGGAAGATGGAGAGAAGGCCCAGGAGCCTTCCGGTGTTGTCTCTTTTCATGATGGATGTACGCCCCGGAACCAGGGTCGGGAATCGGTTTCGACGTGAATCGGCGACGACAGAACAGATTGGAGGGATTGTAGGGGAAGGGGCGTGAACGGGATGTTAAACCCTCATGAAGGATTCTTCATGTTGGGCAGGCCAGGACTGGGCGGCGGGAAGAGTCACTCGGAAGACGGCTCCACCACCTGCATCATTGGATGCGACGACCTCACCCCCGTGCAGATCGACGATGGCCTTGACGATGGCCAACCCCAAACCGGTGCCCGAGGTCTCGCCGCCCGATGTCCGCGCCTCATCGATCCGGAAGAATCGATCGAAGACCCTGCCGAGCTGGTCTGCCGGTATTCCAGGCCCGGTATCGGCCACCTGTAGAACCACCCGGTCGCCCTCCTCATGGACTCTCACTTCGACCCTTCCACCAGCGGGGGTAAACTTGATGGCGTTGCTCAGCAGGTTCCAGAGGACACGATCCATGAGATCGGGATCGAACTCCCCACGGACCACTCCGGAAGCCGGACCATCCATCCGGATCCTCTTCCCCTCGGCCTGCCGGGCCAATCGAGACACTGCCTGCCGGGCCCGCCCGGCCAGATCGCCGGTGACGAGCTGAAGTCTCTGGGCGCCGGCCTCGGAGCGAGTGAGGGTCATGAGGTCCTCCGCCAGCCTGGAGAGCCGTTCGGCCTCTTCCAGGGAGGTGCGCAGGACTCGGGTGTACTCCTCTGACGTCCGTTCCCGGCGTAACGCGACCTCCAGCTCACCTCGAAGCACGGTCAGGGGCGTCCTGAGCTCGTGGCTCGCGTCCGCCGTGAATCGCCTCTGGGCGTCCACGGCTGCCTGGAGACGCGCGAGCATCCGGTTCAGGACCTGGACGAGGCGCTTGTATTCCCAGGTGTCGGCATAGGCGTCGATGGTGCGGCGGGGGCTCCCGGCCGTGATGGCCTCGGCCTGATCTACGATGGCGTCCACCGGTTCCACGGCCCTCCCGGCAAGCCACCACCCCCCTGGGAAGGCCGCGGCGGCCGCCGTGACCACGATGGAGAAGATGAGGAGTGCCGCCTTCCGGAGCATCCGGTTTCGTGCCTCCATGGGAGCGGCCACCTGCAGGACGTGCTGGATGTGAAGGTCCCCCATCCTCTCCAGGGGGTAATAGAGCGCACGGATCGGCATCCCCTCAAAGGTCCCGTTGGTCCAGGCCAGTTCCCCCTGGCCGGCCCTGGCCAGAGCCACCGTGTCCAGGGGAAGATCCTCGCTGATGTGGCTGGTTCTCAGCAGGCTCTCACCGTCCGTGTTCCAGATCTGCAGGTACCGGATGAGATCCCGGACGGAGGAGGCTTCCTCCGGAGTCAACTCCCACTCGTGGAAGTGCATCTCGCCGGAAGGATCGTCTGTGACCGTAGCCGCCTGGATCGAGGCGACAGCCATCATCGAGGCTTCCAGCTCCCGGTCCAGCGCCTGGCGCAACGCGAAGTAGCTGAGGAGCGCAACCGCCGTCACGGCGCCCGTCAGGGCGAGGGTCACTCTAACGGCCAGGAGGAACCGGAAGGATACGGTCCGGCCCTTCGGGTCCCGATGCCTCTTCAACGGGGCTCTTCCGTGCTGAGGATGTACCCCACCCCACGCACCGTATGGATCAGGGCTTTCCCGCCGTTCCCCGAGAGCTTCCGCCGCAGCTTCGCCACGTGCACGTCCACCACGTTGCTCATGGGATCGAAGTGCAGGTCCCAGATCTTTTCCAGAAGATGCGTTCGCTTGACCACTTCCTCGGGATGGAGAAGGAAATATTCCAGGAGCTGAAACTCCTTTGCCGTCAGCTTGAGGTCCCGGCCATCCCGGACGGCGGTGTGCTGGATCCGGTCCAGCTCCACGTCGGAATATCGAAGTCGTTCGAGCCTCCTGGCTCCTCCCCTTCGCACCAGCGCACGCACCCGGGCAAGCAGAACCTCGAAGCTGAACGGCTTCGTTAGATAATCGTCCGCGCCGGCGTCCAACCCGCGAACGATGTCCTCCGTCGAGTCCCGAGCGGTGAGGAGGAGCACGGGTACGTTGGATTCTTCCCTTCGGAGCTCGGTGAGGATGTCGAATCCGGTCTTGCCGGGGAGCATGACATCGAGGATCAAGAGGTCGTAATCATGGACGTGAGCCTTCAAGGCCCCGTCGTCCCCGTCGTGGGCGACATCCACGGAGTATCCGTCCTCCCGCAGGCCCTTTTCGACGAAGCTGGCCACCTTCTTGTCGTCCTCCACCACGAGAATCTTCATGGTCTGGCTCCTGAACCGGATCTGAACCGCCGAAGGGGCCCGGCGGGGCAGGAGGAAGAAATTTCACTCGAGTGGGATGATATGACCCTGAAGATAACATGAAGGC
>JASFRP010000219.1:0-6141 GCA_050114895.1 Gemmatimonadota bacterium | reverse complement strand
CCTCCCGGAAGAGCGTCGCCAGCTTCCATTCCCGGAAGAGTTTCTTCCAGGCGTTTCGATCCCAGACCAGGACCTCGTCCAGCTCCGGGTGGTGCTCGATGAGGTTCGCGGTGTGGGACTCGGCCAGCCAGGTGATGCGGGCGTCCGGAAAGGTGCGCCGAATCGCCCGCACCATGGGCGAGGAGAAGACGATGTCGCCCCGGGCGCTCAGCCGCACCAGGAGGATGTTCCTGGGTGGGTCCTGGAGGATCTTCCGGCTCATCCGTTCCCTTCGAAGGCCAAGGGGCTAACATTGTGTTGCTCCGGTGCCCGGGGCGGAGCGGTGATCCTCGGCTCCGTCGCAGGGGAGAGCTGGGCCCTATCCCTCATCGGGCGAAGACATGGCCCGGGCTCTCAATCTAGGGAATCTCCGGTCCGGGGGGATATGCCCCGCGGTCCCGAGCCTCCCGGCCCGGATGAGCAGAAACGGTGCGGCCATGAAGCGACGCTACGACATTCTCTATGCTGTCGGCGCTGTGTTTTCCAGTCCAATCCTGGCTATGGGTCTCCTGAAGACCGGGAAGTGGCGTACGGACTGGAAAGGCCGCTTCGGGAGGACGCGAGCCCTGGAGCAGGATGACCGGCCGACCCTCCTGATCCACGGGGTGAGCGTGGGCGAGGTCAACGCCACCCGGGAGTTGGTTGCCCGACTTCTCGCCCCTGAGGCACCTCCGGTGCGGCTGGTGATCAGCGCCACCACGAACACGGGGTTCGCCCGGGCCCAAGCTCTCTACGGAGACCGCCTTCCGGTGGTGCGTTTCCCCTTCGACTTCTCCTGGATGGTGGCCCGGTTCTTCGACTCCGTGCGCCCCGACGCGGTGGCCCTCATGGAGTTGGAGGTCTGGCCGAACCTGGCCCAGCTCTGTCGTGACCGGGGGGTACCCCTTGCCGTCATCAACGGACGCCTCAGCGACCCGAGCTTCAGGCACTACCGGCTGGTGAGGCCCTTTGTGGGTTCCATGTTCCGCACCCTCGCCGTGGTGGGAGCTCAGACGGAGGAATACGCCCGCCGGTTCCGAGAGTTGGGGGTCCCCGACGATCGCATCACCGTCACCGACACCATGAAGTGGGACACGGCAAAGCTGGTGGATGCCGTCCCGGAGGCCGAGGCGCTGAGGGAAGCCATGGGGATCGATCCCCGCCTTCCGCTGGTGGTGGCGGGGTCCACGGGCCCGGGGGAAGAGGAGCTCCTCCTGGCCGCCAAGCCGGAAGGCGTTCAGCTGATGCTGGTGCCGCGAAAGCCCGAACGGTTCGAAGAGGTGGCCCGGATGGCACCGGGGGTCGTTCGACGGACGGAGCGGCCCGACGGGTCGAGGGGGGCGGCGAGCCCCGGGGGCCTTTTCCTCCTGGATACCATGGGGGAGCTCACCAAGGCCTATGCCCTGGCGGACGTGGCCGTGGTTGGGCGGAGCTTCGTTCCCCTGGGGGGATCGGACCCCATCGAGGCCATCGCCCTGGGGAGGCCCACCGTGATCGGGCCCCATCACGAAAACTTCAGGGAGGTGGTGTCGGCGTTCGAATCCGAGGGTGGCATCCGCGTCAGCGAGGCCCCCATGGTGGAAGTCGCTTCCCTTCTGGATGACCCGGAGAGCCGGAGACGGATGGGAGAGGCCGGAAGAAGGGTGATCCGGGAACGGCAGGGGGCCACGGAGCGAAACGCGGCGCTCCTCTACCGTCTGTTGAAACGGGACACGGGGGGTATCGGTCCCACCGGAAGTCCAAAAGGGGATGCCGGTATCTCCGAGACCGCCAGCGGCGGCGACGGCACTTCCGGGAGAGCTTCCCGGAGGGGCGTCTTCCGTCGATGGGTCCTCCCTCTTCTCCTGGCGTACCTGGCAGCAGGGTACCTGACCACCGCCTTCCGTTCGGTGACGTTCCAGGATGGGCTACCGCCCACCGTCCCTCTTCCCTCCGTCGGTGGCTCGGTCCTCTCCGGGGTCTTCTCTGTCCATACCCGGAGGTCCCACGACGCCATCGGCACACGGGAGGACGTCGCCGAGGCCGCCGCCGCCGCCGACCTGGACTTCGTGGTGATCGGGGACCACCCCCCCGATGACCGGAGGCCCGGGTGGGCGTTCTGGGAGCCGATCCTCCTGGATGGCGTCCTCGTGGAGGGAGGACAGGAGCTCCGTAGCCCCGAGGCCGGAAAGGTACTGGCCGTGGCTGTGGATACGACGTATCGGCGGTGGACGGGTGACTATGCTTCCTTCATCGAGATGCTGGTCAGAGAGGATGCGACCGCTTTCGTCGTGCACGGCCGTGGCCCCAGGGGGAGCGAGCGTTGGGTCAGCCCCACGGTGGAGGGGGTACAGGGGTGGGAGGTCCTGGACGTCTCCGAGTCCGCAGCTCATCGCCTGCGGAGCTTCTGGAGCCTCTATCACGGGCTCACCCTGGTCCTGGGCATGCCCCTGGGCCTGGGAGACGAGGCGCTCCGGCACCTCCTGCGGGAGGGGTTCGACACGCCGACCGTGGCGGCGTACGACTCCTTCAGGGTGGCGCGGCCGCTGACGGCGACGGCCGGCTTGAACGTCCACCCGAAGGTGAGAATAGGCCCCCTCCTCGTCCCATCTTACGGGCCCTTCTTCCGTACCCTGGTCACGCACATCGTGGTGGGCTCAGAGAGGCCTGCCGATCCCGTCGGGGCCGGCGCCGCACTCATGGCGGGGGCCCGGAAGGGGGATGCGTTTATCTCCGTGGGCGGGTCCGACGCGGCGAGCTCCTTCCGGATGGGGCTCATGGAAGACGTGAAGGTGGCGGCGCGGATGGGCTCCTCCGCTCCACTCACGGGCCAAACCGTCCTCCGGGCCGGATTCGAGGGCCATTCCGGAGGGAAGCGCCTCTACCGGATCCTCCGAAATGGCAGAGAGGTGGCCTGGATGAAGGGGGGGGAGCTGCAGTGGCGGCCCTCGACGCCGGGAGTGTACAGGGTGGAGGTGTACACCTACACGGCCCACCTGGGCGGGATCTTCTTCCGGCTGCGTCCCTGGATCTTCAGCAATCCGGTGGATCTCCTCCAGCCTCCGGCGTGACCCTAACCGCCTGGATCTCCCCCAGCCTCCGGCGTGACCCTGGACCGGGTGCACCCCGGCGGTCCACGAACCTGATGTGGAGAAGCGCATGATCCACCGGACCCTTTGAATCGCGGACTGCGTTAGATTCGTAGGGATGGAAGTACCTCAGGAAGGAAGGACCCAATGGCAAAGAGTCGTCGCCAATTCGCGCCCAGGGATCGGAAACGGGGGCTGCAGTTCCCCAAGCCACCGTGCACCCCCAAGCCCCCCGGTCCTCCGCCCCCCGTTCGTCCGTCGGCTCCGGAGTGCAACACCGGGCCCGATCCGGTGAAGGCGCTGAAGGGGATTCTGGGCAAGAAGGGGAAGTAGCCCGCGCCTACCCTCGTCCCGCCAGAACCCGCTAGATTCAGGCCCCCCGGGAATGACCCCGGGGTCCGGTCGTCCCTTTCTGAAGGTCGAGCCCATGTTCAGAGCAGGACAAGTCCATCCCCGCTTTCCGGTGTTTCTCCTGACCGCCCTCATCCTGGTCTCCCTTCCGAGTCCGAGGGCATCCGGACAGGAGGTGGACTATTCCCGCCACTTCCGCGTCTACACAGGCTCGGGGGAGCCGGCCACCCTGGACGACATCGCCCGCTCCATGGAAGACGTCGATGCAGTCCTGGTGGGGGAGATCCACACGGATCCCGTTGGGCATTGGGTGGAGGCGGAGCTCTTCCGCCGTGCCCTGACTCAGGTCAGGGCCGGGGAAGAGGAAGGGGCGCTCCGCCCCCTGGCACTCTCCCTGGAGATGTTCGAGAGAGACGTGCAGGAAATCCTGGATGAATACCTCCATGGGCTCATCACCGAGAGCCAGTTCAAAGCCGGCTCCCGCCCCTGGGAGTACTACGACCAGGACTACCGACCCATGGTGGAGGCGGCGAAAGAGAAGGGCGTGCCCGTCATCGCTGCCAATGCCCCCCGCAGGTACGTGAACCGCGTGTCCCGCCTGGGTCGGGAGGCGCTCCTGGACCTTCCACCGCGAGCGCGTGCCTTCCTCCCGCCCCTCCCCTACCCCCAACCCACCGAGGCCTACCGGGACGAGTGGACGGACCTCATGAGCAACATGAGCATGGAGGACCAGTGTCCTGCTCCGGAGGAGGAGGCTGCGGAAGGAGTGGAGGAACACCCGGCGGCCGGAATGGAGATGCCGCCACCGGGTGCGGACACGGTTCCCGAGGGGGGTCCGCCGGCCCATGGTGAGATGCCCTCTCACGCCATGGGGAACTTCATGGAAAACGGCATTCAGGCGCAGACCCTCTGGGACGCGTCCATGGCCTACGCCATCGCGACCTTCCTCGAGAGGAATCCTGGTGCGCTGGTCCTCCACATGGTGGGAGGTTTCCACGTCGAGAACTTCACGGGGATCCCGGAGAAGGTGCACTATTATCGGCCGGAAACCCGAAATCTCGTGGTATCCATGCAGATGGCGGAAGACATCACGGCCTTCCATCCGGAGGAGCACGCCGGGAAGGGCGACTTCGTCATCCTTACGGACGAGAGCCTGGACAAGAACTACGAGCGGAACTGCGCGGACCAGACCGGGACGGGTTGAGTCAGCTTCCAGCGGTGGCCGCCGCGGCTTCCCTCTTGGCCTGGCAGAGAACGAGGTAGGTGAGGAACACCTGGATCACCTCCGGGACCTCGTCGGGGAACTCCAGGGAGATCTTCCGCCCCAACATCCCCTCCCGTGAGACCCTTCCCACTTCCTGGTGTCCCATTATCAACGCGTACTCCCTGCCCGTCCAGGACCGGCTCTCCATCTCCATTCTGTAGCCAGCGGAGGTGATGAGGAATTGCCGGCGTAAGAGAGACAGCTTCTCTGCCCTGGCGACGACGGCCCCACCCCGTTGGAGGGTGGCATTCTGCAGCCAGAAACCCGACGGCTCGATGGTGAAATCCTGCCCGTCCAGTTGAAAGCTGCCCCGGCTCCTCCAGGCGGAGATCTTCAGCTCCGTTATGGGGGCTCCGCCTGACTTGATCAATACGTTCCAGGACGCCCAGCCTGTGGGCTCCGCTTCGAGATTGGCCAAGGTGTCCCCCCTCCAGGGCCTGTGCAGGGAACGAGCCGGAGAGGGCTTCCATCCCCGTTGCATGGGTCGCGCCCCACCTCCCGGATCACCTCGAGCCCCCCCGTCGCCTCCGACCTTCTCAGTCGGTGACGGTGCGTACCAATCTTACGTGGGAGGGTCCGAAGAGCTTCTCCAGCTCCCGGATGGTTTCAGGGCCTGGATCCACACGAAGGGTTCTGGAGCGGAGGCGGGGAGCCCCCAGACCGTTTCCGGTCTGCACCAGCACTTCCACCGGCGCCACTCCCGGATGCGCGGTCATGACCTGCCGGGCGTCGATGAAGGCTTCCTCCCTGGGCATCTCGCCGAGCTCGAGCTCGATCTGCACCGCCAACCTTCCCGATGCAGGAACACCTTCCAGGAGCTCGGCGCCGTCCAGGAAAATGGGGGGATCCTCCTCGTCCCGCTCGCGGTTGCTCACCTTGCCTCGGATGAGGATCACGGCATCCTGTTGGAGGATCTCCTTGTTCTCCTGCCACGAATCCTTGAAGGCCAGCACGGTGGCGGTCCCGGAGAAGTCCTCCACCAGGAGTTTTCCCCACTCGGATCTGTCGCGGCGCGAGATCTGGCGGTTGACCTGGGTGACCACGCAAGCCAGCTCCACAGGCTGGCCCAGGAAGTCCTTCAGCGTGGTAGCGGTCACCGGGGCGAAGGCCTCCACCACCGCCCGGTACCGGTCCAGGGGATGTCCGGAGATGAAGAAGCCCAGAGCCTCCTTCTCTCGGGTGAGTCGATCGCTCTCCGCCCAGTGCGGTACCTCCGGAAGCTTCGGGTCGGCTCGCTGTATCACGGCGCCGGCGCCCCCGAACAGAGAGGCCTGGCCGGCCGCCTCTTCCGCCTGCCGGGCCTGCACTTCCGAGTAGGCCACGTCCAGCCCCGCCAGGAGCTGGGCACGGTGCCCGAAGGCGTCCAGCGCACCGGCGGAGATGAGGGCTTCGGTGGCGCGCTTGTTCAGGAGCCTGAGATCGATGCGCTCCAGAAAGTCG
>JASFRP010000218.1:0-6170 GCA_050114895.1 Gemmatimonadota bacterium | reverse complement strand
TGACCAGGATCACCAGGGACAGACCGGCGAGGTACAATGCGGCCTTGATGAGGATGATCTGCCCCAGGGACCTCCTGCGGAACGCCGCCCTGTCCGCCAGGTGGTTCACCACTGCCAGGAGGACACCGAGGCCCAGCGCCGACACGATGATCTCGACGTGGATTCCCGGACCCGTGGTGTAATCCTTGAGGGTGCCCTCCGCCAGGTAGTCCAGCATTCCCCAAACCGCCATGACGTAGTAGAGATACCAGGCCACCGTCAGGAACACGACTCCTATGACGGCTTCTTCCAGAACGATCCGTCGAAGTGCCTTCATCGCTTCCATCCTCCGTTCCCGACAGGATAGGCCCCGACATCGGTCCTGTCAGGAGGAGAGCAGAAGCGCTAATCCGCCTGGAGAGCCCGGGCTCCCCGGGTCCGAGCGGCTCGGGCCGCGGGAAGCAGCCCCGCGGCGGCGGCCACCGTGAGGAGCACCAGTGCCATGCCTGCGAAGGTAAGGGGGTCGGTCGCACCCACCCCGAAGAGGAGGGAGGCCACCAGCCGGGCGCTCCACACCGAGAGAACCGCCCCGGCTCCGATCCCCAGGGCCGCCAACAGGAGGGTCCGGCCCATGACGTTCCAGGCCACCTCTGTGGCCGACGCACCCAGGGCGATCCTGATCCCGATCTCCGCCGTACGCTCCGAGACCGACTGGGCCAGAACCCCATAGATCCCGAGCCCCGCCAAGAGAAGCGCCGCCATCCCATACGCCGAGAGGATCCCCAGGGTGAAGCGCCGGGCCGAGACGGCTCGGTCCACGGTGGACTGCACCGTCCAGTACTCCCGGGCGGGCATGTGGGGATCCATCTCCTGGAGAGCTGCTGCCACCTGGGTGGCGATGGGGGAGGTGGGCAGGGAGGACCGCACGACCATGTCCAGGGTCCGGAAGTCCGCCACCCGGGTCAGGGGGAGGTAGAGCTCAATGCCGGAGCCCAGCTCCAGCGATACGTGCCGAACGTCCCGTACCACTCCCACGATCTCCACGTCCCCGGGCCATCCCAGCTCAAGCCCGTGACCTACGGCACTCCCGCCGGGGAAGAGACGTTCCGCCCCGGTCTCGTTGATCAGCATCACCAGGGGAGCCGTCTCCGTCATGTCGTCCCGGGAGAGGTTCCGGCCTGCCACCAGCGGGATCCGCATGGATTCCAGGTACCCGGAATCCACCAGGTGAGGGAAGAAGCCCACGGGCCGATCGTCCTCCTCCTGAGCGCCCGGAACCCGGAGCCCCCATGTCCGGGTCCGCCCCAGGGGAAGGGCGTCGATGAGCCCCACCGCTTCCACGCCGGGGATCTGCGCCACCCGACGAGAGATGTCCAGGAAGAACGCGCCTTTCTCTGCGTCGGACTCGAAATTCCGGGAGGGGTTCAGCTGCCACGCCACGGCATCGGCGGGGTCGAAACCCAGCTCCACGTCCATCACCGCCCGAAAGCTCCGTGCCAGGAGTCCCCCCACCACGAGGAGCACACAAGCCAGAGTCACCTGGGCCACCACCAGCCCCTCCCGGAGCCTCCGGGCCCCCCGACTGGCGCTGCTCCCCCGGCCCGACTCCCTGAGCACCGCCGCCTCGCCCCCTTCGGCGACCCGGAGGGCCGGAACCAGGCTCACGAGCAGGCCCGTCAGGAGGGCCACGCTCACTCCGATGAGGAGGGCCGTAGCGTCGAGGCCCACTTCGCTGAGGAGGGGGACTCGGACCCCGACGGCTCCCGCCACCGCCCGGGTCGCCAGCCACGCCAGCGCCCCGCCCACCACCGCCCCCGCCAGGGATACGCTCAGGCTTTCCAGCACCAACTGTCGGGCGATGCGCCCCTGGGACGCTCCCAGGCTCTTTCGGACCGCCAGCTCCCGACCCCGCCTGGGGGAGCGGGCCAGAAGGAGGTTCGAGACGTTCACGCACACGATGAGAACGAGAGTGGCCGCGGCAGCCACCAGGAGAAAGAAAGCCGGCCGGAAGGGCCCGGCCAGGTGCTCCTGGAGGGGTGTGAGATGGGCACTCAGCCCCCACCGGTCCGCTTGCTCCTCCTGGAGCCCGGCCATGACGGCATCCAGGTCGGCCTGGGCGACCTCGGGGGTGACGCCGGGCCCCATGCGGCCCAGGATGATCACCTCGTTCCCGTGGCGGTCCGTCTCGTCCGACACGGGATAGGGGATGAGGAAGTCGACGTGGGTCCCGGGGGTGAACACCGACGAGAAGTCGAAGCTGGGGGGGAGGACCCCGGCCACCGTGCGGGGCTGCTCGTTCAGGACGATTGAGCGTCCCACGATGGCCGGATCGCCAGCGAAGCGGCGACGCCAGAACCCGTAGGAGAGGATCACCGCCGGCGGGCCTCCCCACAGCCCCTCCTCCGGGGTGAAGCTCCGGCCGTACAGGGGACGGACCCCCAGGACCTGCAGGAAATCATGAGCCACGGCGAACCCCACCAGCCGCTCCGGCTCCCCGACGCCGGTGAGAGTGTAGGCGGTCTGCTCGGAGAAGGCGTTGTAACCCGTGAGCCCGTCGAAGGAGCTGGCCCGCTCCCGGAAATCCCTCAGGTTCCCGGAGCGGGAGGTGATATGGG
Source organism: Gemmatimonadota bacterium (assembly GCA_050114895.1). Lineage (GTDB taxonomy): Bacteria > Gemmatimonadota > Gemmatimonadetes > Longimicrobiales > Gaopeijiaceae > JASFRP01. Next base: position 3,576 of record JASFRP010000218.1, on the reverse strand, counting down.
AGAGAGATGCGACACCGGTCACTTCCTGGTTCGCGATCCAGACCAGCGCCCCGGGGTCACGGAAGGGGAGCGGGGCGAAGAAGAGAGGTTCGAGCACGCTGAACACAGCAGCGGCCGCGCCCACTCCCAGGCCCATCACCCCCGCAGTGAAGAGGGAGAACCCCGGGGCCCGCCGGACGGCCCGAAGCGCCTGCCTCCCGTCCTGTCCCAGGCGGTGGAGTCCGATGAGTCCGTTCGCCGGTCGACCCTTCGAGATACGTCCCAGGGCGGCCCGGGCCCAGCGGGCCCCGGAGAACAGCAGGGTCTCCCGCCAGTACCAGACGCGGGCCGCCCTCACTCCCCGGGCGCGGCCAATCCGGACGAAGTCCTCGTGAAGGTCTCCCAGGATGGCGGGCCCCGCGGGATCGTCGCGCAGGACGTGGGTGAGGAGGCGGACCGCCGATCGTGGAGGCGTCATGATCATGCCTCGTCCAGGAGAGCACCCACGCCATCGAAGAAGGAAACCAGGACGTCCCGGGCCTGGCGCACGGCCAGGCGTCCCCGGTCCGTCACGTGGAGGCGCCGCATGGGATGGCCGCCCCGCTCCGGAGTCTCGCTGGGTTCCAGCTCCCACTTCAAGAGGCCCTTGTCGGTAAGGCGGTCCAGGGTACGATACAGGGCCCCCCGTGTCACCCGCCGATGGGCGTTCTCCGCCAGGTCCTCCCGGACACGGTTCCCGTAGGCGTCCTCCTCCTGGCGGAGGATGGAGAGGAGGACCAGCAACTCGAACTCACCCAACCTGTTCATGAGGACTCCGATCCGAAGCATACAAAAGCGACTTCGCGAAGTATACTTTGTATTCCACGAGATGGCAAGAGCTACGCAGGTAGAGCGCTGGTGGACGGCTCCGGGTCTCGCCACTCCTTCCATCTGTGGGGTTCGAAGCCAGAGTGGAGAACTCGATCCACCACCGAATCGGTGAAGAAGAGCCGGCCGGCCCTCCCCTCAAGGGGGGGGACCGGCCGGTTTCTCCTACCGGAGACTGTGGAGGTCTTCGACCCTCAGCCTCCCGACCCGCCTTGATGCACCCGCTCCATGTACTTCGCCCGGAACTGACGATGCTGGTCCATCATGTCCAGCTTCCGGCCCTGGACGTAGGCCTGCTCGATGAGGGTGGCGTATTCCAGGGGGTTGCCGGTGGTGATGAGGAGGGTGGCCTCCTTCCCGGGCTCCAGGGAGCCCACCCGGTCGTCGATACCCAGAAACCGGGCGGGGTTGAGGGTAACGGCCTTCACGGCCTCGTCCTCGGGAAGCCCGAAGGCGATGGCGGCTCCCGCCTCGGAGGAAAGGCGAGCGGCGTTGGCCGGGCCGGCCTCACCGGTGATGGCAAAAGGCACCCCGGCCTGGTAGAGCCGGGCCGGAAGCCCGTACGCCTGGTCGTAGGGCTCCCAGGCACGGGAGGGTGCGTTCTCCACCGAGGTCACCAGGACGGGAATCTGACGCTCCGCCAGGTAGTCGGCCACGTAGCCGGCATCCCGCCCTCCCCGGATGATCACCCGCACGCCCTCTTCCTCGGCCCAGGTGACGGCGTCCTGGATCTGGGTGACCCCGTCGGCGGCCACGATCACCGGCACGTCTCCGTCGAGAACGGGGATCATGGCGTCCCAGCGGGAGTCGGAGTCGTGGGCCGGCCCGTTGCCGCCGGCAGCGGCCTCCCGGGCGGTCTTGTAGGCCTTGGCCGCAGCGAAGGCGTCCCGGAGCTCCTGGATCTGCTCGGCGTAGGCGGCGGCGTTGTTCGGCCGGGGCCACTGGACGATGAGGGCCGCACCGCTCTGAAGGGTCATCTGGTCCCAGGTCCAGCCGTCCAGCATCATGGCGGCCGCCAGGCCGGCGATCAGGCCCCCGCTGGGGGATGACAACGTGATGAGAACGCCCCCGGATCGGGCCACTCCGATGTGGCGGCTCTCGGGGTTGAAGGCCACTTCAGCCCGGACGTTGGGAGTCACGGTTCCCAGCTCGTCCAGATCTATGGCCACGTCGATTCCACCGATCTCCGTCAGACCCATGGTGCTGTAGGCGTCGATGAGGCCGGGATAGACGTGCTTCCCGGTCAGGTCGACGCGCTCAGCCCCGGCAGGAACCTGCACAGAAGGTCCGAGCTGGGTGATGACGCCGTTGTCGAAGACGATGGTACCGTTCTCCACGACGCCCTGGGTGATGGTGTGGATGGTGGCGCCGGTAAGGGCGATGGGGTGGTCCTGCGGAGCCGCCGGGACCTGGGCCTCGACCGTCAGGCCCGACAGGAGGAGGGCGCAGAGGGCGCTGGCGAAGGCGAAGGTCAGGCGCCTGAAGGAATGGCTCTTATTCATGGCTCTTTCCCCCCTTTCAGCGCTGTTCGAGGATGCGTTGGATGAGCATGGCCCGCTCCCGTTCCACTTCCTGTCGTGCCTCCCGGTCCTCGTCGATGTCGAAGTACCGGCGGCCGTCCACCCAGGTCTGCTGGGCGATGGTGGAGGTGGAAAGCGGATCCCCGCTCCAGATGACGAAGTCGGCGTCCTTGCCGGCTTCCAGGGAGCCAACCCGGTCCTGGACCTCCAGGACGGTGGCCGGAATGAGGGTGACCATGGCCAGGGCGTCTTCCGCGCTGATGCCCGTCCGGAGCAGCTTCCCGGCCTCCCAGTTCATGCGGCTGGAGAGCTGGCTGTCGTCGGAGTGGAGCGTGGTGAAGACTCCCGCCTCCCTCAGGATCTCAGCGTTGTAGGTGGTAGCGTCGTAGGACTCCACCTTGAAGGACCCCCAGTCGGTCCAAACCATGGCCGCCGCCCCGTACTCACGCAGGTCCTCCGCCACCTTGTAGCCTTCCACGGCGTGGATGAATACCTGGATCTTGAGGCCGAACTCGTCGGCCAGCTTCATCAACATCAGGATCTCGTCGGCCCGGTAGCCATGGGCATGGATGGGGAGCTTTCCGTCCAGGATGTCCAGGAGGGTCTCCATCCTCAGGTCCTTCCGGGGCGGGATGCCCTCGCCCGCCTCCTCCCACGCCTCCCAGGCCCGCCGGTAGTCGAGGGCGGCCATGAAGCTGTCCCGGATGATCTCTTCCGTCCCCATCCGGGTGTCGGGGTAGCGGCCCTCGCTACGCTTCACGTTCTCGCCCAGGGCGAACTTTATCGTGACCGGAGCAGCCTGGAAGATCTGATCCTTGGGAAGGGCGCCCCACCGCATCTTCATCGTGGCGTTCTGGCCTCCGATGGGGTTGGCGGAGCCGTGGAGGATATGTGCCGTGGTGAGCCCGCCGGCCAGCTGCCGGTAGGCCCAGATGTTGTCCATGGTGAGGACGTCTTCGATGCGCACTTCCGGCACGATGGCTCCGCCGGTCTCGTTGGTGCCCCCGTCGATGCCCGAATGGACGTGGGGATCTACCAGACCCGGCGTGACGTGCTTGCCGGTCGCGTCGATCACCACCGCCCCGGAGGGAGCCGACAGGTTCTGCCCCACCTCCACGATGGTTCCCCGCCGTACCAGCAGGTCTGCATTCTGCAGAACCCCCTGGGGACCCTCCGTCCAGATGGTGGCGTTCCGCACCAGCACGTTCTC
>JASFRP010000217.1:0-6175 GCA_050114895.1 Gemmatimonadota bacterium | reverse complement strand
GACAGCGGAGGGCTACGGCATGGTTGGATCCGTGACGAATGGTGCAGCGGTCCGACTGGAAGGGGTCACGAAGCGATTCGGGCAGCATACGGCCGTTTCTGGACTGGACCTGGAGGTTCCCAGGGGGTCGGTCTTCGGATTTCTGGGCCCCAACGGGTCGGGGAAGACGACCACCATCCGCATGATCATGGGGATCCTCCTTCCCGACGAGGGAATGGTGCAGCGCCTGGGAGGGCGCCCGGGAGTCGAGGGGAACGATCGAGTGGGGTATCTCCCGGAAGAGAGGGGGGTGTACCGGAAGATGAAGGTCCTGGACCTCCTGGCATTCCTGGGGGAGATTCGGGGCCTCAAGAGGGTCAAAGCGGTTCAGGAGGCGAAGGTCTGGCTCGAGAGGTTGGAGCTGACGGATTGGGCCGACAAGAAGATCCAGGACCTCTCCAAGGGGATGCAGCAGAAGGTCCAGTTCATCGGGACCATCATCCACAATCCCGAGCTCCTCATCCTGGACGAGCCCTTCACCGGGTTGGACCCCATCAATCAGGAGGTGCTGGAGGAGATCGTCAGGGAGTTCCAGAGTAGGGGGACGACGATCCTCTTCTCGACGCATCTGATGGATCACGCCGAGCGCCTGTGCGAGCGGGTCTGTCTCATCTCCAAGGCAAGGAAGGTGCTGGATTCGGACCTCAAGGAGCTGAAGCGGAGGGAGCGAAAGGGGCTCGTGGCGGTGGAGTTCGTGGGGGATGACCGGTGGCTCCAGGGCCCGGAGGTGAGGGAGATTCGGAAGACCGAGGATGGGGTCCACCTCGTCCTCCGAGATGGAGCGGATCACCAGGCCATTCTCCGCCGGGGGGTGGCCGCGGGCGTGAGGATCGATCGTTTCGACCTGGTTGAACCTCGCCTGCACGAGATCTTCGTCCGGCACGCCGGCTCTCCCGAGAACAGGGATGCATCCAGCCCTGACACCGTTGGTTATGGACGGGGGGTGACCCGATGAAGAGTCTAATCCCGGTGTTCAAGAGGGAGTATCTCCAGAGGGTCAGGAGCCGATGGTTCATCTTCGGAACGTTCCTGGCCCCCGCGCTCCTCCTGGCAATGATGGTGGTTCCCATGATCCTGGGGAACAGGAGTCAGGAGACGAGACGGAACGTCGCCCTGGTGGACGAGACCGGCGTCCTCTCGGAGAAGGTTACACCCCTCCTGGAAGAAGCCGGATTCACTATTCGCCAGGAGATCCCCGGTCGGGAGGAGGCTCTCCGCCAGGAGGTCACGGCTGGGGAGCTGGGTGGGTTCATCGTCCTCCCGGAGGCAGCCCTCACCAGCGGCCTCGTGGAATACCACGGGAGGCAAGGCCCCGGTGCCGTCACGGGGCTCACCCTTCGGAACATCGTGGCCCAGGCGGCTCTGGAGACCCGCCTGGAGGAAGCTGGAGATGCTCTCGACCTGAGGGCGATCCTCTCCGGGGGGAGGCTCGAGGTGGTACTGTTGGAGTCGGGGGGAGGTGGGGCCAACGAAGACGACCCGAAGTTCGTGGGGGCCTTCGGAGGGGCCATGCTGCTCTACATGACCATCCTCCTCTATGCCGTGGCGGTGATGCGTGCCACCCTCGAAGAGAAGACCAGCAGGGTCGTGGAGATCCTGGTTTCCTCTGTGAAGCCGTCGGAGCTCATGTTGGGCAAGATCCTCGGAGTGGGCTCGGTCGGTCTCACCCAGTTGGCCGTCTGGGTCACCCTGGGGATTCTTGCGCTGACCATGGGCATGCCGGCAATCATGGCCGCGCAGCCCGACCTTCTGGACCCCGACACCATCGCCCAGGCCCTACCGGGGGTGGGGCTGTCGGCGCTCTTCGTGGGGCTGTTCCTGGGGGGATACTTCATCTATTCCGCCGTATACGCTGCGGTGGGGGCCATGTGCTCCACGGAGGAGGAGGCGCAGCAGGCCCATCTCCCGGTGATGATGCTCCTCATCATTCCCATCATGTTCTTGATGCCTGTCATCGAGAACCCCAATTCTCCCATGGCCGTGGCGGCGTCTCTGGTCCCCTTCTTCAGCCCGGTCCTCATGTACGCCCGTGCCGCCACCGGGGCCGTGCCGATGTGGCAGATTGGCACGGCCCTGGCATTGTTGATCGTGGGAGTCTGGGTGGTGGCCTGGCTTGCCGGGAGGATCTACCGGGTCGGCATCCTGATGCAGGGGAAGCGACCCACGCTCCCGGAGCTCTGGCGCTGGGTTCGAGCCGCCTGATCAGTCCGGGAGTGCTGAGCGGAGAAGGCCCTGGAGTTGCCGATCGTCCAGGTTTCGAGCCTTGAGCATGGCTTCCTCGAAGCTGTCCTCGATGACGATGATGGCGGTCCGAGCTGCCTCTTCTCCGTCCCCAGGGTCTCCCGGGAAGAAACAGAGACGGGCACGAAAGCTGGTGGGTCTGCGGGGATCCTCCTCGAACTCGAGGTAAACGTCCCAGAACCGGCCCTCGTGGCTGATGGTCGCCAGATGGTGGCCGGACGAGGGCGGAGGGGGAGACGATGTATGGAGTCCGTCGTTCATTGGACTAAGAGTAAAAGGGCAGCGCGGCGTTCTCAATCATCATGTTCGGAAGGAGAGGCGGTGTGACCCGGTGTGGCTGGAGGGGCTTTGCCCGCCTCGTCCCTCCAGCTTCCGGGCATATCCCCCACCACCCGGACCGGAAAAGCCTCCGTGACAGCCCCGGTGTATAGAGTCCGATGTGGGAAGGGAATCTCGATTCCTTCCTCATCAAAGCGTTTCTTGATGATCTCCCTGAGATCGTTCCTCACCTCGAAGAACAGCTCCGTTTGGACCCATACACCGAAGAGGAAATCCAGGGACGACGCCCCGTAGTCCTGGAAGAAGAGCTGGGGCTCCGGTTCCATGAGGGCACCGGGGTGTTCCCGGGCTACCTGGAAGAGGACCTCCTTCACCCTCCCCACGTCTTCCTTGTAGGCGACCCCCACCGTGATGTCGACCCGACGAATCGGGAACCGGGTCAGATTTACGAACTCGGTCTTGATGAGGTTCTCGTTGGGAATCCTCACGAAGCGGTTGTCGTAGGTGCGGAGCTTCACCGAGAGCATGTCGATGGAGAGGACCCGACCGGTCAGCTCCCCGACCTGCACCAGGTCGTCCACCACGAAGGGTTGCTCTCCCATGAGGAAGAACCCGCTGATCACGTTCGATACCGAGGTCTGGGCGGCGAAACCGATAGCGATTCCCAGGATCCCGGCTGCACCGAGGAGGGGGGCGAGGGAGAACCCCAACTCCATGAGCACGCTCACCAGAAGGATGAGGGTCCCGGTGTAGAGGACTGCCTTTCCAGCCACCATCCCCTGCTGGGAGGAATACCGGGTTCTCACCAATCTCCTGGTCCAGCGGGAGATGATCAGGATGAGAGGGATCCCTGTGATGATCACCAGCCCTGAACGAAGAAGGGAGGGCAGCCCCGCAGGCGTGAACAGATTCCGGAGGGGCTCCAGAAGACCTGCTCCCTCAGCGGACACTGCTTGAGCCAGGACTGACGTCGGGAGCGCCATGATGCCCACCTAGAATGAGATACCGAGACCCGGCAGGGCCTTGATCCGTGAAAAGGTGCGGGCGGTGAACCCTCGTGGAGCCGGGGTCCGAGGCGGCATGAGCCGGATTGCGCCGGGTGCCTCGGGTGGGGTCCGCCCGGTAACCTCGAGCTCGCTTCCCTCTGCTTCTCCTTTGTATCGGACTCGGATCTCGTCGGACCAGAGGCTTCCGTCCCCCCTGAAGATCGTCAGGTGCCCGACCTGGAGGAGAATCTTCTCCACCGGCAACTCCTCCTTTGCCCGGTTCACCAGATCGAGGGGGCAGAGAATCCGATCGGATCGAAACACGTCCGGGGGGGCCTCCCTCCTGGCGAGGATATCGAGCCAGTAGCAGAGCTGTCCCTCCTGGGGGGACCCCCACCAGGTGTCGGACAGGGTGACCGTCGGGATCTCCAGGAGAAGCCCCCCTCTCGCCCCCGGCACCCCCACCTTGATCCAGAGGGGTACTCGAACGAACACCCTGGCCCGGGCGCCCGGGAGGAGGTTGAAGGGATTCTCGGGGCGAAGGACGAGAGGCCGGTCGGGGAAGGCCGGGAGGATCTCGATCTCGTCCGGGCTCTCGGACGCCCCCCAGCGGGACCAGTCCTCCTGCCGGGCAGGCTCCACCGCCGGAGGGTCCCCCTCCCGGTGGCTCCCGTGCGAGATCCAGATCTCGTCCTCCTGCTTCCGTGCGAAGACGGTGAGTGAGGCGAGCCGCAACCGGAAGGCCTGGTCTCGAGGAAGACGATACCGTCCCCAGGAAAAGAAGCCTGAAGCGGGCGTGTCCAACGGATTCATGGCCGTTCAGCCTGGTGGAAGCCGAAACGAAGGATGACGGGAAGCTGCCGTTTCGCTTCCCCGTGTGCAATGGCCCTCCGGGGAGGCGCCTTCATCGGAACGGATTCCGGCGAAGAGCCCGCGTCGCTTCCCTCAGAGCTCTTCTCAGGGCCCGGAACCCCGGCTCTTCAAGTCGTTCACCGGAGTATCGATCCCGGAGGTACCATTCCACAACCTCCCTGGCCGATGCTGCGCCGGGATGCCGGGCCAACTCCAGGTGTCGCGTGAAGGCGAGTGGGGAATGAAGAGCTTCGGTGGGTACCCCAGCCTTCCGGCCTGCCTCCCGGAGCCGGAAGAAGAGTCGTGTAGATCTCGGGACCGAAGCTCTCCTCCGGGAAGCGCTGAGGCCGGCCCCGGCGACGACAGCGACCCCCACGAGCAACCAGAGCGCGTCCCATGGAGATCGGTGGCCGGTCCCCTGGGGTCGGGGAGGATCGGGGCGGGCCCTGCCGGAGAAGAATTGTCCTGCTCGCCGAAGGATGTCGAATTGTGACTGGATGGAGTAATCGAGGATCCACTTGTTCCAGCGATGTTGGAGGGCATCGAAGAGGAAGCGCCCTGGCCAGAACCAGGCGGTCTCCGCCAGTCCCTCCCCCGTTCCCCCGGGTGTAGGGTCGAAGGGGACCCATCCATATCCGGGGAACCACACCTCGACCCAGGCATGGGCCTGGTTCTGGGTCACAGCGAGGTAGTCGCCGAACTGGCTCCACTCTCCCCCGAGAAAGCCGTTCACCTCCCGAGCAGGGATTCCCTGGGAACGGAGGAGCACAGCCATGGCCGTGGAGAAGTACTCGCAATGCCCCGCCCGCCTCTCCAGCAGAAAGGAATCCAGAGTGGCCTCCCGAGGAGTGGAAGGAAGCTCCAGCGTATAGGTGAACTCCTCCTGGAACCAATCCACCAGGGCGCTGGCCTTGTCGTATTGGGTGGGAAGGTCTCCCAGGAGGGAATCAGACAGAGAACGAAGCTCCGGAGAGAGAGCTGGGACCTGAAGGAAGAACTGACGAGCCGGGATGAAGCCTTCTTGAGCAGCCCGAAGCTCGTCCGGGGAAGGACGTCCTCGGATGGAAAACACCGAGTAGGAGGGCGCTGCGGAGCCCCAGTAGAGGAGGTCCCCCACGTTGTCGAAGATGGGCTGGATTTCGGAGTGGGCCTCTATGTCCAGGGTGGGGTGCAAGGCGAAGAGAATCCGGGCATCGAGAGGAGCAGCGTAGATTCGCTGCTCCACCACCTCCTGACCCCACCCGGCATACCATGCCGTGGGAGCCAGGGACGGTGGAACCCTGGGAGAGCGGCGCCATCGAACCCCATCGAAATGATCGTAGGACCTCCCCCGCCAGTAGAGATTCTGGAGGTCGGGGGGGGCTCCCTGGGGAAACTCCACCCTGAGGACGATCTGGGGGTTGCCGAAGATCCTGGATCCGTGGCTCCCGAGGCTCACCTCGTCCGCAAAGCCCGCGATGGAGGTGGCCAGGGGCTCTCCTCTTCCCGTCCATCCCCGGGACACTCGTGGAAAGGTGACAAAGACCAGGGAGCTGAAGAGGAGCGTGAAGCCGGAGAGGACGGAAGTGGTCAGGAGAAACCCCTTCGGGACGGGGATCTCCCCGGCGCGATGTTTCTCTCCGAGGCGTCGCAGGTTCCCCACCAGGAGGGCCACCGTGGCCAGACCCACATAGGCGATGAAGGCAAGGGCGAAGAGGAGTCCTGGGCGGTATGCCGTGCTGGCCAGAAGGAGGGCGAAAGACAGGGAGTAGAGCCGGGGGTCGTTCGCGGCGTCCAGG
>JASFRP010000216.1:0-6176 GCA_050114895.1 Gemmatimonadota bacterium | reverse complement strand
CGGGTAGATCCAGTGTGGATCCCGAATCCGATCCGTGTTGGCCTCATAAATTAGCGGCCAGAGGAAAGGATTTCCGAGGTAGTGGCCGGCAAGATCCCAGAGCGTGTTCCCCTTCACGACGACGTGGGTCCCCTGCTGAGTCGTGGAGACCTCCTGTGCTGGTGCCAAAGTCGGCAGAATCAACAGGATCGTAATGGCGGCCACGGACCGGAACATGATGGGTTCCTTTTGCAGATGGGACAGGCGCTTAGCAACGCTCGTCGATACTCGGAAAATACCTGGGCACCCCAGGAGGGTCAACGAATTATTCCAAATTGACTACAAGTGTTTCCCCCCTGCTCGCCAGGGAAGCGGCGAGAGACAGAGTAAAATGGCCACGTTACCTCGCGAAGAAGACCTGCATCATCCGGGCCATCCATCCCTGAGCCGGACAGGGAAGAGTCGGCCCGAGCCCCGGAAGGCGGTGTCGATCCCGGGGCTCATTCCTCACAGCTCCTTGAGAAGAACGCGGGCATCCTCACGGGGGCTACGGTAGTAGTCCCTTCGGACTGCCACCTGGGTGAAGCCACGGGATCGGTAGAGGTGGATGGCCGGGTCATTGGAGAACCTGACCTCGAGAAAGAGGCTTTCCACATCGTTGGCCTTCGCATCCGCCAGCGCCCTGTCCAGAAGGGCCGAGCCCACACCTTTTCCGCGAAGCCCCTCCGCCACCGCCAGATTCGCCAACTCTCCCTGCTCCAGCACCCACCATACAACCGCATAACCCACGACCTGGGCATCAGGTCCTTCAGCCACCAGGACGTGGGCCCGCCCCTGGGAGATCAGCGAGCTGAATGTCAGTGGATGCCACGGATTGGAGAAGGAGCGGATCTCGATGGCCGCGATAGACTCCACGTCGGCCAGGGTCGCCCGCCGGATCAGCACGCGGACCCCACCGGAGGACATGGCGGCCCTCCCCGCCCCCACCCTCTCTTCGGCCGTTGCCATCAGCTCCCCATTCCTTTCCGGGTCTTCCGGATGCGCTCCGCTCCCGACGCCCTCAGGTACTCAGGCTCCCACCGACCCGGATCCTCCAGGGGCGGGGTCTGAGGGTCGAGGGAAAGAAGGCGGATCAGGCCGTCCGCCGTGGGATATCCGAAAGGAGGTCCCAGGACGGGGTAGCCCTCGTCCTCCAGGATGGCTCGGTGCCGGACGGCCCCCTCGCCCATGACCAGCGCCCCGGCGGGAAGAAGGCCGTTGATCATCTCACCCACGGTGGCGGCCCGGGGCTCCAGAATCGTCTCGAGCCCCCCTCCTGCCAGCCGGTAGGCCGCGGCGTAGACCCGATCCCCCCGGGCGTCGAAGAGAACACACCTTGAGCGGTTCCTGTCGAAGGGAGAAGACGGCCCGGAACCGGACCCATCCCTTGCTGGGAAAAGTGGATCGCTCACGGTCGAACCTCCCCCGGAACCGTCCCCCAAGGCGGCTGCGGCAAGGGAGGAGAAGGCCCAGAGCGGGAGATCCAGGGCTCTGGCCAACCCTTTGGCCGTCGCGGCGGCCACCCGGACGCCGGTAAAGGAGCCGGGCCCGGCCCCCACGATGATCCCCGACAGCTCCTCCCGATCCGCGCCCACCTCTTCCATGAGATCCTGAATCCTGGGAATGAGAAGGGACGCATGTTCTTCTTCAGGCCGGAGGGAGAGCCGCGCCAGTACCTCGAGCCGTTCCGGCGCTCCGTCCATGGCGGTGGCCAGGGCGGCTGAGCCCGCCTTCCCGGCCGTCTCCATGGCCAGGAGCAGCCCCCCGAAGGGGCCCGGGGGTCGACGGTCCTTCGAGGCTCCACCCCCACTCTGACCGCCCGTCACTCCTGATCCTCCCATCGCTGAAGGCTCACCGGGAAACCCGGGAGATGCGGAGGGTCGCCATGACGTGAGACCTCCACTTCCCGGAGATCGGAGCCCTTCTCGGGGATTACGAGCTCTATCTCCCATCGGTCGTGGGGAAGCAGATCCCCGGCCCGCTCCGGCCATTCAACCAGAACGACCTCCCCTGCGGCCCCCAAGTCCTCCCACCCCAGTTCCCAGAGCTCGGCAGCGTCTTCAATACGGTAGAGATCCATGTGGATCAGCGGAACACCCGTCCGGGTCGGGTAACGGAACACCAGGTTGAAGGTCGGAGACGGGATGGGTCCCTCCACACCTGCCCCCCTCGCCACGGCACGGGCCAGAACCGACTTTCCGGCACCCAACGGTCCCTTGAGTCCGAGGAACACGGGTCCGGAGACTTCCTGTCCGATCCGATCGCCCCATCGCACCAGATCCCTTTCGGAGAGAATCATGACTCTGCCGCCCTTCGGAGCTCCTCAGCCAACGATCGGCGTGTCCTGACTCCCCTGCCCTTCTTCCCATCCTCTTCTGCCTTCAGCTCGAAGAGCTGGTCCCGGAGGAGAGCCGCTCGCTCAAAATCGAGGGATTCCGCCGCCTGCCTCATCTCCTCTTCCAGGATCTTGGCGTACTCTTCCCGGTTCACCTCGTCGGTGTACGTGGCCGGCGCCTCCTTCACCGCCGCCGGGGACATCCTGGCGTCCGCCACCCGGGTGCTGAACTGAATCTCCTGAATCGACTTCTCGATGGTCCGTGGGGTGATTCCGTGCTCCCGGTTGTGGGCGAGCTGGATCTCCCGCCGCCGGTTCGTCTCCTCCAGGCATTTCCGCATCGAGTCGGTGATGCGATCGGCGTACATGACGGCCTTCCCCCTGACGTTCCGGGCGGCCCGGCCGATGGTCTGGATGAGGGACCGGGCGTCCCGAAGAAAACCCTCCTTGTCGGCGTCCAGAATGGCCACCAGGGACACCTCCGGAAGATCCAATCCCTCCCTCAGAAGGTTGATCCCCACCAGGACGTCGATCTTCCCCAGGCGAAGGGACCGGAGGATGTCCATGCGCTCGATGGCGTCCACCTCCGAGTGCATATAGCGGACCCTGACCCCCACGCTGGCGAGGTATTCGGAGAGGTCTTCAGCCATCCTCTTGGTCAGCGTGGTCACCAGTACCCGCTCGTTCCGGACCTCCCGCTCCCGTATCTCACCCAGGAGATCGTCCACCTGGCCCTTCACAGGCCGGACGTCCACTTCGGGATCCACCAGTCCCGTGGGGCGAATGATCTGTTCCACCACGACCCCTCCGGCCCTCTGCAGCTCCCAGTCCGCCGGTGTGGCGCTCACGAAGATGGCCTGATCCAGAAGGCTCTCCCACTCCTCGAAGGTCAGGGGGCGGTTGTCCAGGGCGCTGGGGAGACGGAAGCCATGCTCCACCAGGACCGTCTTCCGGCTTCGGTCTCCCCGGTACATCCCGTTGATCTGTGGGATGGAGACGTGGGATTCGTCCACCACCGCGAGGAAATCGTGAGGGAAATAGTCCAGAAGGCACGCCGGCCGCTCCCCGGGCCGGCGGCCCGAGGTGTAGAGGGAGTAGTTCTCGATTCCTGGGCAGGTCCCCAGCTCCAGCATCATCTCGAGATCGAAATTCGTCCTCTGCTCGATCCGCTGAGCCTCCAGGAGCTGTCCGTTCTCCCGAAAGTGAGTGACCTGGGTTTCCAGCTCCGTTCGGATGGCCGGGACCATCTGCTCGATGGTGGACCGCCGAGTGACGTAGTGGCTCGCGGGGTAGATGGCCGTCCGGTCCAGGTTGGTGATGACCTCACCCGTGAGGGGATCGAAGCGGGTAATCCGCTCCACCTCGTCACCCCAGAGCTCCACCCGGATCCCCTGCTCGTCGTAGGCCGGGTAGATCTCGACGGTGTCGCCCCGCACCCGAAACGTGCCCCTCTCGAAGAGGTAGTCGTTCCGGCTGTACTGGATGGCTACCAAAGCCTTCAGGATCTCCCTTCGCCCCTTCTCCTCCCCCACACGGAGATGGAGCATGAGCTCCCGGTAATCCCGGGGATTCCCGAGTCCATAGATGCTGGAGACGGAAGCCACGATGATGACGTCCTCCCTCTCCATGAGGGCCGATGTGGCCCTCAGCCGAAGGCGCTCGATGTCCTCGTTGATGGAGGCGTCCTTCTCGATATAGGTGTCCGTGGCCGGGACGTAGGCTTCGGGCTGGTAGTAGTCATAGTAGGAGATGAAGTACTCCACGGCGTTGGAAGGGAAGAAGGCCTTGAGCTCCCCGTAGAGCTGGGCTGCCAGGGTCTTGTTGTGGCTCATGACCAGGGATGGCCGCCCGTGATTCGCGATCATATGGGCGATGGTGAAGGTCTTTCCCGTGCCGGTGGCGCCCAGGAGGACCTGAAAGCGGTCCCCCCTCGCCAACCCTTCGGAGAGCTCGGCGATGGCCTTGGGTTGGTCCCCCTTGGGTACATGGGGGGATTCAAGCTGGAAATTGGCCATGGCTTGTCCTGAAGCCGGGTCGGTAGGGAGTGCCGATCTCATCTCGGGCCACGAACGAGACGAGGGCCGGGCTGGTTCCTCAGTTTGCCGGGATGTCTTCTTCCTTGAAGTGCTCCCGGCGCTCCACCTCCAGTACGCCCTTCACCTTCTTCACCGCCTTCACGACACGGGTCAGGTGACTCAGGTCCTTCACCTCCACCACGAATTCAGCGTCCATTCCGCCGTTGGTGGATCGCATGTCGGCGTGCTGGATGTCCGTCCCGGTGTCGCTGATCGCCTTGGCCACATCCGAAAGGAGGCCCCGGCGATCGGTCCCGTGCATGTGAACCTTCACGAAGAACCGTTCGCCTTTCTCTGCGCTCCACTCGATCTCCACCCGTCGCTCCGGATCCTGGGAGAGGTGGAGGACGTTCGGACAGTCGACGCGGTGAATTGAGACTCCCCTTCCCCTGGTAATGTATCCCACCACCCGGTCCCCCGGGACGGGCTGACAGCACTGGGAATAGCGAACCATCAGATTGTCCATTCCCTGGATGCGGACCCCGCGGTCTGAGCGGGTGAGCCGGGCGCTGATCTTCTCCAGGGTGGAGGGAGCCCGGTCGGGAACGTTCTCCGGGTCGTGGTCCGGGAAGAGCGCCTTCATCACCGCCGTGGGACCCAGGTCTCCTCGACCCAGGACCTCCATGAGCCGTTGCCCGTCTCCGTATCCCATCTCCTTCCCCACCTCGTTGAGGCGGTCTTCCCCCACCCGCTCCCTGCGGCTCTTCCGCACCGCCCGGTCGAGAATCTCCCTCCCAAGGGCCACGGCCGACTCGAACTCCTGCTTCCGGATCCACTGTCGGATCCGCTGCCTGGCCCTGGAAGTCTTCACGAAGGCCAGCCAATCCCGGTTCGGCTGTTGCCGGGTCGAGGTCATCACCTCCACGGTGTCCCCGTTCCGGAGCTTTCGGGAGAGGGGAGCGATACGCCCATTCACCTTGGCACCGGCACAGTGAAGCCCCACCTCGGTGTGGACGGCAAAGGCGAAATCAATGGGTGTGGCCCCGACGGGGAGCTGTTTCACGTCCCCTTTCGGTGTGAAGACGAAGATCTCCCCCTGAAAGAGGTCCATGCGAAGGAATTCCATGAACTCCTCAGGCTCACTGGCGTCCTGCTGCCACTCCAGGACCTGCCGGAACCAGTTCAGGGCCTCGTCCACCTCATCGTTCTGCGGCTGCCCGTGAAGGGTCTCCTTGTACCTCCAGTGGGCTGCGATCCCGTATTCCGCCGTTCGGTGCATCTCCTCGGTGCGAATCTGAATCTCGTACCGTCGTCCCCCCGGGCCCACTACCGTCGTATGCAGGGACCGGTACATGTTGGACTTCGGAGTCGCCACGTAGTCATGAAAGCGCTCGGCGATGGGGGTCCACCGGGCATGGATGACACCGAGGGCATGATAGCAGTTGGGAAGGCTGTCCGTGATGACCCTCATGGCCATCAAGTCGTAGATTTCCTCGAAGGGCTTCCCCCGGGCCTGCATCTTCCGATAGATGGAGTAGAGATGCTTGGGCCGTCCCGTTACCTTCCCTGGGATCCCGGCCCGCTTAAGCTCTTCGATGAGAGGGCGCTGCATCTCCAGGATGTGCCGCTCCCGTTCCTTCCGGCTCTGCTGCACCTTCTTGCTCAGCTCGTCGTACGCCTCGGGCTCCAGGAACTTGAAGGCCAGATCCTCCAGCTCCCATTTGAGGGCCGCCATCCCGAGACGATGGGCGAGGGGAGCGTAGATCTCCCGGGTCTCCAGTGCGATCCTCTTCCGTTTTTCTGGCGCC
>JASFRP010000215.1:0-6179 GCA_050114895.1 Gemmatimonadota bacterium | reverse complement strand
GTCGGTGCCGCCGGGCTCGAGCCCCATGGCGCCGAACTGTTCCGCCAGGTACTCCATGGTCCGGTCCTCGCCGGGGGAAGATGGAGCCCGGCCACCGAACTCGTCGGAGGCCAGGGTCCTGGTGTGGTCCCGGACCTCCTCTTCGGTGATGGTGGAAAGCGCTGCTTCGATGGCCTCCTCGGACGGGAGGTTCGTCATCCCCACCCGGCGACCGGTCCCGGTGTCGTCGGGTGCGCAGGCTCCCAGGCCCAGAAGGGTGAAGGTGGCGGCGATCCCCATCAGGGGACGGATACCGGATTCGCGAAAGGCAGACATGGTTCTCTCCGTGGGGAGCTGAGAAGGTGTCGAAAGCCGGAGCCAGGCCCTCATACCCTGCACCCCGCCTGGGTTTCTTGGAGGGGAGGGCGGTGGCCCCGGCTTCTTCATGCCGGTCTGTTACGGGGAGAGCTTAAGGTATGGTCCGGCTTCCGGCCATGGGGAGACCGACGGTCCATTCCGGCACGGCTGTCTTCAAGAGGTGATGCACTCCAGGTGGCCGTACTCCACCACGGGCCAGACAGGCCCTTCCTTCGGGTCCGTATGTAGGACGGAGGGACTCAGCCGCGCCTATCGGCGAGCCCCTCCGCCACCGGTTCAGTGGTGGCAGACCATTCAAGAATAATGAGCCCTGGAGGCTTTCTTTCATGACAGGTTTCAGGTACTGGGTTCTTCTGGGGGGAGTGGGGCTCCTTCTGTGGAGTTGTGCGACACGCCAGGAGCGGGACGAGGATGCCGATCGGGCGGAGATTCGGCGGGTCATCGAGAGCTCCATCGCCTGGGCGCTTACGAAAGACAAAGCGCTCCTGGACTCCTGCTTCACCCATGACGGCGACCTCTTCATCTACAACCCCGGGGCCATGGAGCCGGATATCGGGTTCGAGCCCCTGGAGGCCCTCTGGAAGCAGTTCTGGAGCTCCGACGATTTCACCGCCCTGACCTTCGACCTCAGGGATCTCCGACTCAACCTCGCCCGTTCAGGGGACGTGGCGTGGTTCTCCGGGGTGATGGATGACGTAGGGGAGTGGCGGGGAGAGCCTTCATCCTGGATGAACACGCGCTGGACAGGCGTCCTGGAGCGCCGGCACCAGAGATGGGAGATCGTCCAGCAGCACTTCTCCTGGGTTCCGGAGGCCGGCGCGGACTGAAGGCCGGGCCGTCCCACCAACGCTGCTCCTTACCTCTTCCTGGATGGCCGGACCGCCAATCTCCTGGAACGTTCCATTCGCTCCCCATGGAACACTCTCACCCGTTCCGTGAAACACCTGAGGGGGGGAGGATACGGAGCCCCTTTCCCTCCAAGTCAAGTTTTTCCAACCACTTGCCATGGCCAGGTACGATCCGGGCCCCTACGGCATCCCCATTGCCCCTTCTCCAATGCGACGCAGGCAAAGGTGCATCACGCTGATCGAGAAAGAGAAGGAGGCAAACCAGATGAAACACACCTCTATCACTACAGCCCTGTTGTTCCTGGGCGCCGCGGTCTTCCTCGGCGCCTGTGAGGACGACGACGGGATGGGCCCCATGGCCCAGGAAACCACCTTCGAGGTCAGGTTGGAAAACGTGAGCGACCTGTACGACTTCACGTCGTCGGGGGTCTTCTCCGTTCCCTCCGGGGCCGACGCCCCCGGACCCCTGACCCCAGGACATTTCTTCCAGTTCTCCTTTGACGCAGGCCCCGGATCCCGGGTGTTCTTCGCGTCCATGTTCGGCCAATCCAACGATCTCTTCTACGCCCCCGACGAAGAGGGCATTGAGGTCTACGACGCCGGTGGCATGCCCCTCACAGGGGACATCACGGATCAGATCTACCTCTGGGACGCCGGAACGGAGTTGAACGAGGAGCCCGGCTTGGGGCCGGATCAGGCACCTCGCCAATCCGGAGCCGACATGGGTCCCCCCGATCCGGACAACACCGTTCGGATGGCCGCCAACAGCTTCGGGAATCTCCCCTCGGTGGGAGAGGCGATCCGGGTCACCCTCACCCACATGGGAGGGACGGAGTTTCGGATCCGGATCGAGAACGTCGCTGCGCCGGATGCGCTCCAGCTCTCTACTGGGGGAACGGCGCCGGTGGTGGTGTCTCCCGGCGTGTGGACCGTGGGGACGGGAACCGACGCCCTCTTCACTCCGGGTGAGGCGGATCGGGGTCTGGGTCTCGAGAGAATCGCCGAGGACGGGGACGCGGCGTCGCTGGCGGAATCCGTCATGGACCGGACTGGCCTCACCAGCCCCATCGCCCCCGGAGTGTATGCCGTGCATTCGGGTTCCTCCGTCCTCTTCGCTGCCGGCGAGGCGGACCGGGGAGAGGGCCTCGAGATGTTGGCGGAAGATGCCGATCCCAGCGCCCTGAGTGCCGCGGTGGCGAGCAAGACGGGGGTGACGGCCAGCGGGATCTTCAACACGCCGGAAGGGGCCTCCGGCCCGGGCCCCGCATTTCCCGGCGACGCGTTCGTCTTCACCGTGACGGCCACGCCCGGGGATCGTCTCTCTCTGGCCTCCATGCTGGGGCAGAGCAACGACCTCTTTTTCGCACCGGCTGAAGCGGGGCTCGCCCTCTTCGACGCGCTGGACAACCCGGTCAGCGGCGATGTCACTGGGATGTTCCTCCTCTGGGATGCGGGCACCGAGGTGAACGAGTTTCCCGGGGTGGGCCCGAACCAGGCTCCCCGCCAGGCCGGTCCGAATACCGGACCGGACGAGAACGGGACGGTTCGACAGGTGAATGATGGGTTCACCTATCCCAGAGTGGATCAGGTGATCCGGGTCACACTGACCCCCATGACTTCAGGATCCTGACGCGGCCCCACCGCCCGGGAAGCTGGGCGGCGGGAAGAACGGGGGGGTCGAGTCCGGACGATCGGCCCCCCACCCCTCTTGTGATCTTCCGGACCCACAGGAGATCTTGACCTGGGAACGGTCCGGGGGTCCAGGGGTCGAAACCCCTGTCGCCCGGATCCGCCCCCAGGGCGACCTTTCCATGGAGAAGAGACGACCGGCATGTCCTTGAAACGAGCCCTCCTCATCCTTGTTGTCCTTGTCCTGGCCGTGGGAACCGTTCCGGCCTGGATTGTGGCCAACAACCGCCTGGCTCGGGCTCTTCGGACCCAGGTACGGGAGAGCCTGGCCATGGCGCCGGACCTTCTCGGGGCCCGATGGGCCGCCACCGTTGACGTGCGGATGATGCATGCACGGGACGTGGCTCGGACCCCGGGGCTGGCCCAAGCGCTCGTGGATGAGGATTCCTCGGGTGCAGCCCGGATGGTAGAACAGGCCGGGGCGGGGTTTCCCGAAGCTCCGATCCTCGTCGGTCCCGACGGAAGACCACTCATTCCTGGTGACTCCCTACCCGGGGAGCTCGTGGACGCCACGCGCCGAGGCGAGATGCCGGTATCGGTGGTTCCGGGGCCGGGGACGGTACGGGTGGTGTCCCTCGCTCCGGTGGAGCTGGGGGATGTGTGGGTGGGGGCGGCCGGAGGCACCTCGGTGCTGGACGGCTCGGAAGCCGCGACGCTGGCCGGACTGACCCGGAGCGAAGTCCTCATCCTGGATGGGGTGGGTGGGATCGCCGGGGCATCGGTCCCACAGGAGGAGGCGGAGACCCTGGCGGCAGCCCTGGAAGGGGCCGGCCTCCTGGAATCCGGACCCACGCCCAGCGCCGAGAATCCTGCCCCGGTGTCCGGGCTGCCATCCGGGAGCGATTCCGTGTCCCGTACGGAGTCCTCCCGACTGATCCGCGAGGTCCATGTAGGACAGGTGCCGTACCTGGCCCTGGTGGTGCCCATTTCCTCCACCCGCGCGGTGTTTCTGAAGAACCTGGACCGCGAGCTGTCGGTCCTCCCCCTCCTGAGGCGCATTGCCCTCTGGATCGGCGGGATCGCCCTGGCCCTGGCCCTCGTCCTGGGGACCCTCTTCGCCGGGCGCCTCGCCCGACCCGTGGGAAGCCTGGCGGCCGCGGCGGATCGGTTGGCCGCGGGGGACTTCGACGCGCCCCTCCAGCCCTCCGGCATCGGGGAAGTGACGCGGGTTTCGGACGCCTTCGACCAGATGAGGACGGCGCTCCGGGCGCGACTCGCCGAGCTCGAGGAGGTGAATCGTGAGCTGGAGGACCGGCAGGAACGCCTCGTGGTCCTCCAGGGGGAGTTGGTCCAGAGAGACCGGTTGGCATCTGCAGGCCGGCTCCTGGCCCAGTTGGCCCACGAGATCCGGAACCCCATCGCCAGCATCCGAAACTGCCTGGAGGTTCTGCGGCGGAGGACCTCCGACGATCCCGAGGCCAGGGAGTTCGCCGACATGGCCATCGATGAGCTCCTCCGGATGCACGAGCTCACCGAGCAGATGCTGGACGTTCACAGGCCCCGGGACCCGGAGGGGTCCCGCTGCGAGGTGGCCCCGGTGGCCCAGGAGGTGGCCAACCTTCTCAAGGCCGGGACGGATCCGGGGAAGGAGCTGGCCGTGTCGGTGGTGAGCTCGGGGAGCCTCCACGCACGAGTGGCCGCCGACGCAATGAAACAGGTTCTTCTGAACCTGGGGTTGAACGCCCGCGAGGCCATGGAGGACGAGGGTCCCATGGAGATCGTCCTGAGCGGTGCTGCCGGGAAGGTCAGGGTGGAGGTTCTGGATCGCGGTCCTGGAATCGAAGAGGAGATCCTGCCGCGCATCTTCGATCCCTTCTTCACAACCAAGAAGCAGGTGCACGGAGTGGGAT
Source organism: Gemmatimonadota bacterium (assembly GCA_050114895.1). Taxonomy (GTDB): domain Bacteria; phylum Gemmatimonadota; class Gemmatimonadetes; order Longimicrobiales; family Gaopeijiaceae; genus JASFRP01. Next base: position 1,435 of record JASFRP010000215.1, on the reverse strand, counting down.
TGGGGCTCTTCACCGCTGAGGCCATCGTCCGGACCTACGGGGGCCGGATCGAGGCGGCCAACCGGAGGGATGGTCCCGGTGCCCGGTTCACCATCGAGTTCCCGGAAGCGGAGGCCAAAGGAGATCCTGAAGGGGCGGCGGAAGCCCGGGGTCCGGAAGTCGGTGGGTCCCCTCCGGGAAGGGAGGATGGCCATGTCTGATCCGGGGCCCACGGCGGCCGCCCGCATCCTCCTGGTGGATGACGACCGGGCGTTCCGGGTCTCCACCTCCACCCTCCTCAGGGAGGAGGGGCATCGGGTGGTGGAGGCCGCCGATGCCTCCGAGGCGGTGGAGGCGCTGAAGGCCGGTGGGTTCGATCTCATCCTCCTGGACCTGCGGATGCCCGGAGTGGACGGCATCCAGCTCGTGGAGGTCCTTCGGCGGTGGGGAGAGGGGACACCCATCCTCATGATCAGCGGTTTCGGCACCGTGGAGACGGCGGTGAAGGCCCTTCACACCGGGGCTGACGACTTTCTCACCAAGCCGGTGGAACCGGACGTCCTGACGGGAAAGGTGGCGGATCTCCTGGAGAGACGGCCCTCCCTTGCGGACAGTGGCACGCAAACCCCGGGTGGGATGGTGGGTCGGGCCCCGGCCATGCGGGAGCTTTTCCGCGCCATGCAGAAGGTGGCGCCGGCCGATACGACCGTGCTCATCCAGGGGGAGACGGGGACGGGAAAGGAGCTCGTGGCCCGGGGCATCCATGAGGCGTCGGGGCGGAGCCAGGGTGCCTTTGTGGCGGTCAACTGCGCAGCTCTGGCGGAGAACCTCCTGGAGTCCGAGCTCTTCGGCCACGTGAGAGGCGCATTCACCGGGGCCGTTCGAGACAAACCGGGTCTCTTCCGGGCGGCACACGGCGGAACTCTCTTTCTGGACGAAGTGGGGGACATCTCCCAGCCGCTTCAGCACCGCCTTCTCCGCGTTCTCCAGGAAAAGGAGCTGACGCCCGTCGGGGACGTGAGGCCGCAGAAGGTGGACGTCCGGGTCCTGGCCGCGACACACAAGGACCTCAGGGAGGAGACCCGGGCCGGGAGGTTTCGGGAAGACCTCTACTACAGGCTCAACGTGTTTCGGTTGGAGGTGCCCCCTCTCCGGGCCCGGCGCTCCGACATCCCCCTTCTGGTTGAGCACTTCCTCCGGGGCCGCGTGGAGGGAGATACGCCAGCTTCCGTGTCGCCTCTGGCCATGCGCCTCCTTCAGTTCCACCCCTGGCCCGGAAATGTCAGGGAACTGTTCTCTGTCCTGGAGAGCGCGCTGATCCGAGCCCACGGAGGCAACCGGATTGAAGCCCAACATCTCTCCGCAGAGATCCGAGAGGGGGAGAGGGAGGGAGAGGGTGAGTCGGAGGGTGGCCTGGAGCGATACGTTCCTCCTGCATCGCCTTCGAAGGAACGGG
>JASFRP010000214.1:0-6186 GCA_050114895.1 Gemmatimonadota bacterium | reverse complement strand
CTGCCCTCGAAGAAGTCCACCAGGTTCAGCCCCAGGGTGATGGGAACGTCGGTGGGTTGGCCGGGAGGGAGAAGAACGTCCCCATCGAAGACTCCGGTGAGCGTCTCCCGATCCTGGAGAAGAAGCGTCCAATCCATCTGGACCAACCGGGCGTCCGTGGAGTTCTCCTGGGGGTTGGTGGCCAGAACATGGAGCTGAAAATCGAGGGGAAGCTCCCCCCGGGAGACGGCCAGGGCCAACCTTCCCGCATCGGCCAGGCCGAGATCCTCGAAGGAGCTCACCCGTCCCAGATCGATTCCCGCCAGGCGAAGGTCCGAAACCCGGTCCAGGGAGAACTCGACATTCCGAAGGGCGGCCATCTGCTGGAGCGCGGCGCAGCTCCATATCCCCAGGAGGAGAGCCACAGCCAGGCTCAGGCGAAGAAGGAGGTGTCGGGATGGCACGAAGAAGAGCTCCTGTCTGGGGGGAGAGTCAAGCCAGACGCGGCGCCGGCCACACCCGACCTGGTCTCGAACACCGTTCAGTTGGATAAAGGTAATCCGAATGGGGGAGTCGTCGAGGGATTCGAGGGCGATGTGGCCGGGCCGTGACCGTTCGAGGGCGTTGGACGAAACTCCCGGCTTGCCCCATCGTAGGGGGTTAAGGATCCACTCACGAAAGGGGAACGATGGGCATCGAGGTCCTCATTCCGCTGCTGGCGGTCTTTTCCATCTTCTTCATCCCCATCACGGGGTTGATGCTGATTCTCACGACCCGTTTTGCGCTGAAACCCCTGGTGGAGACTCTGGCGCGGGCCCTCAAGGAGTCGGGGCACGGCTCCCCACCGGACCTGCTCAACCATATGAGGACCCTTTCCGAGCAGGTGGAGTCCCTGGCCACAGAGGTCCAGCAGTTGAGGGAGGCGCAGGAGTTTGATCGCAAGCTGCTGGAAGCCCGCCGTGACCTGACTCAGGTGTCGGGTTGAGAGCCCGGTTGGCCCTACCGCACCACACCGTCTTCCCCCCATAGGGCGGGTCGGGCCGGGTTCAAGGAGTTGGTCCCCCGTCGCGACCCCCGTCCCCCCACACTCCTTATCTCCACTCATCTCGTCTCCCTTATTGTCTATCCCTTTCCCGTGCGCTACCCTGCCCCCGGCAACCGGTCCGACGCCCGGAGGGCGGGGCGACCGGGCCATTCCTGGGTTTGGCACGTAAGCTTCGAGCGGATCGGAGGATCCATGAGCAAGCGCGCTCTTCAGCTGTCTCTGGCTCTGTTTGTCTTTGTCACCCTACCCGCGGTTCTCCCCTCATCCGTAAGAGCCCAGGACGATCCGGTGGTCCGGAGGATCATCGAGCTCGGCACCACCGACAACCAGGTGATGAGATGGGTGGATTATGCCACGAACCGGTTCGGCGGCCGTCTGACGGGTTCCGACGCATATGAGAACGCCACCCAATGGGCTGTCTGGCAGTTCGCCCAGTGGGGCATCGAGGCCCGGTTGGACGAAGTGGGAGAGCTCCCGGTGGGCTTTAACCGGGGACCGTGGTTCGGGCGGATGGTCGCCCCCGGGGAGGAAGCCCTCTACTTCGGAACGCCGTCCTTCACGGCAGGGACGAAGGGTGTGCAACGGGGGCGGGTGGCCATACTCCAGGCAGATCCCTTCTCCGTCCCCGGCCGGAACCCCAGCCCCGAGGACGTGGAGTTGAAGCGCCAGCGGGTAGCGGAAGCCGTGGCGGAGGTGGCGGCGGATCCGTCGGCCTTCGACGGGGCCTGGGTCCTCATCGCCGGGGAGAACTCCGGATTCGGCAGGGACGGGAGACGCTCCACCCCGGAGTATTCCGACTCCCAGCTCATGCCACATCTCACCCGGGCGCTGCTGGACGCCGGGGCCCTGGGGACCCTCCAACGGGCCGGTCTTCCCATGAGGATCCTGGACGGGCACGCGGATCGTTGGGAGGAGCTGCCGGAGTTGCCGGACATCAAGCTCCTGGACACCCAATACGACGAGATCCGTGGGATGGTGGAGGCCGGTCAGCCCGTCGAGCTGGAGTTCGACATTCGAAACTGGTTCAAGATGGGGCCGGTGAAATACCACAACGTCGTGGCCATGATCCCGGGCACCACGTTCCCCGACGAGTACGTGATCCTCGGTGGGCATCTCGATTCTTTTGACGGTGGTACCGGCGGCGTGGACGATGGATCCGGTTTTTCACCGGGGATGGAGGCCATGCGTCTCATCGCGGCAGCCGGTGGGAAGCCGAAGCGGTCCATCATGATGATACTCTTCGCCGCCGAGGAGAACGGCCTGGTGGGTTCCCAGTCCTGGTTGGAGAGGAATCCGGATCTCCGGGAGAAGATCGTCACCATGATCAACCGGGACGGGAGTCCCAGCACCATCACCGGGGCGGCTGTCCCTCCCCTCTGGTACGAAGAGCTCCACGACATCACCGGTCCCCTGGAGACGCTCAATCCGACGTGGCCATTCTCACTGGAAGTGAACCACTACCCCGGTCTCAAACCGGTAAACCCCGGCGGCACCGACGCCTCCTCTTTTTCCATGGTGGGGATCCCCACCTTCCGGTTCCTGACGGAGACGGACTACAACTACCAGAGGGCGTGGCACACGCTCTACGACACGTATAGCGAGCTGGTGCCCTACACCGAGCACCAGGCACATTCCGCACTCGTGACGGCCGTCGTGGCCTACGGCATCGCGAACCTGGATGAGCCCCTGACCCGGGAGGGCTCCTATCTTCCCGAGGGGCTGTTCGCCGACATCACGACTTCGTCGGGGGCGAGGGTCATCGCCAGCCTGGACTTCGTCAACGCCCCGCTCCAGACGGCCCATTTCGTCCGCATCGTGGAGGGAAACGCAGGGGAGCCCCAGGGAGGAGGCTTCGGCCGAGGTCCAGGAGGACCCGCCATCGGTCGCATCACGGAGGTCGGGGGTGGCGTCGCGCGTGCTATTCTCGACTCCGAGACCCAACAGGCCATGGACTACCCGGGTCTTCCCCTCAGGCCCAATCCAGCCGTCTCACACGATGAGTCCGGCGTCTTGGGTCTCTCCGGCTCCAACGGCTTCTATCTGACCCTATCCGCAAACCCGTCCCTCGACCATCGGTTCACGGCCCTGGGGAGGGTCGTGGCGGGTGCTCATACCCTCGGGGACATCGCCCAGGGGGATGAGATCCGCAGGATCAGGATTCTCCGGTCCGGTGAGGCTGCCACCGCCTTCGACACCGGAGACGAGGCTTTCCAGGAGCTGCTCCGGCGGGGAGGGGCCGGATAAGGACACAGGCGCCCCCTGAGCTTCGTCTGGTTCGGGCTCTCCTTACCGGCTCCGACATTCCGGCCACCGTACGCTTCGGCCCGTGGCGGTGGGGGGCTGCCAGCTCCGCTATTCCCGGTAGTCGGATCCAGGGTATCGGTAGACGAGCGAGTTGATGTTCATTCCCGCACCCACCGATGCGAAGAGCACGATGTCGCCGGCGCCGAACCCATGGTTGCCAAGACGTCCCCTCCGCATGAGGTCGAGAAGGGTGGGAAGCGTGGCGACGGAGCTGTTGCCCAGCCAGGAGATGGTCATGGGCATGATGTGCTCCGGGATTTCGTCCACCTGGTACAGTCGGAAGAGGCGCTTCAGAATGGCGTGATCCATCTTGGCGTTCGCCTGGTGCAGCAGGACCTTGGCGACATCCGTGAGGGTCAGCCCCGCCCTCTGGAGGCTGTCCCGCACGACTCCAGGCACCGTCTGGACCGCATATTCGTACAGTCGCCTCCCCTGCATCTTCAGAAAGAGCCGGTCGCCCATGTCTCGGGGGTCGTAGGATGGGCCCATCCATAAAAGCCGGGCGTGCTCCAACGTGTCGGAGCGGGTGGAGTGGCTCAGGATCCCGACTGGGTCCTTCGCTTCCGTTGCCTCCAGGACGGCCGCCCCGGCGCCATCCGAGTAGATCATGCTGTCCCGATCATGGGGATCCGACACCCGAGAGAGCGTCTCGGCGCCCACCACGAGGGCCCGCTGGGCGTCCCCGGAACGGAGGTAGTAGTCGGCCTGAATCACGGCCTGCAACCACCCGGGGCAGCCGAAGGGAAGGTCGTACGCTATGCAGCTTGGGTTGCGGATCCGCAACCGCTCCTTGATCCGTGCCGCCAGGGTCGGACAGGTGTCCAGGCGGAGGTTTTCGGCCTGAACGTCCCCGAAGTTGTGGGCAACGATGACGTAATCCAGAGTTTCCGGGTCGGTACCGGAGTCCGAAAGGGCTGCCTCGGCCGCTTCCACCCCAAGGTCGGAGGCGACCCTGTCGTCCGGGGCGTAGCGCCGCTCGGAGATCTCGGTAATCTCCTGGAGCTTGGCGACGACCCTGGGATTGTCTCCGGGATCCAAGGGCACTCCGTAGTCCAGATAGAATTCGTTCCCGATGAACTCCTGGTTCTCAACGACCCGCTTGGGGACACTGCTGCCCGATCCCGTGAAGATTGAATAACGATGTGAGGCCATGGTCTCCGAGTGCAGAGGGGAATCGATAAATTAGCGTCAGTATAAGAACCCGGGAGCCAACACGTCCATTGTCGGGTCGGGGGGATTCTCCTCCTGGGGAGGTAGGGAGCCTCGGTGGAGGCCCAGCCGCCCGACACCTCACCACGACAAGATGACCCTCAGCGTCTCTCCAGATCCCACGACGGAGCCTTCAGGCAGCAGCAGGGTGACCTGTTCCGATTCCTGGTTCGGGAAGGCCTCGAGGGTCGATCCCCGCAGGGTCACGTTGGCCGTGCGCACGATGGCACCCTCCGGCACCTCCAGCTCCAACGAGCTCAGGGGCACGTTCCCCAGGGCTACGGATACCTCGCTGGTCTGCGTGGTCCTGGACCGTTCCTGAACCAGCGTTCCCCAGCCCTCCGCCGCCGTGAAGAGGCAGCGGAAGTCTTCCGGGGTGATCCGGGGGGCGAATCCCAACTTTCTCTTCGGGCCGTGGTATCGAAAGCCACTCAGGCCCGTGAGCAGGGTCCAGCTGGCCATAGCCCGGGCGTAGTGGTCGCCGCATTCGATCTCGTTCCAGGGGTTGTGCTTTGACGGGTGATAGCGTTCGTGGATTCCTCTGCAGATGGCCAGAGCCTCGGTGAGCATCCCTTCCCGTGCCATGTGACCGGCCACCTGGTATTCGATCCCAGTCCAGATCTCGTTCCGGTATCGGGTGGAGCGGGGTCCCATGTGGGGGCTCTTGGGCCACGTGCAGGTGAAGAGTCCCGCCTCCCCCGGGAGGGCGAACCACCGCTCCGGTACGTGGGCATCGTTCTGGGGCCCCACGTCCGGTGCCCAGCAGTACTTCCATATTGATCGCAGAGCCGTCCGAACGGTGTCCTCGGGGTAGAGATACCCGAGTCCCACCTGATGCGCCCACCCCTGACCGAAGAGCTGGTCGGCCAGGCACCCGTCACCATACTGCCAGTCGGGGTGTTCCTCGAGGTCGACGTCCTGGATGAAATACTCTCCGTTGAACAGGCGCTCCACCGACCGAGCTTTCCCCGCCTCGAAGATCTCCCGGCACTGTCGGGCGACCGCTCCCTCCCCCAGGTCCCGGGCCATCTCCTCGGCGGCTCGGAGGGCCCCCAGGTAGAGGGATCCCACCATGGTGTTGGCTCCGAAGTAGTTCTCGTCATAGGTCTGATGTTGCTGACCTTCCAGGAGCCCGTCCGCGTCTCCATCCTCCCGAATGAGGAACTCCACCGCCTTTCTGACATTCGGCCAGTTCCGCCTCAGAAAAGCGTCGTCAGGTGACGTCTGGTGCTCCCTCAGGGCCTTGAGGACGTATCCACCCTGGGCGTCGCCGGCCCAGAGGGTCGAGCCCTCCCCCCTGAAGCCGATGGCGCCGGTGTCGGGGTTGAGCCCGACTCCGGGCGCGAAGTCCTGCATCTCCCGCACGGACCGCTCCAGCTCCGGGAAGAGACGGGCCATGGCGTGCTCGTAGTTCCACACGTGGCCGCAGGTGCCTCTGCAGCAGCCTGCTCCTTCCCAGGCCCAGAAACGGCCGTTCTTCCACCACTGGCAGGTGCTGCTGGCCAGGGTCGAGACCGTGGAATGGACCCGGTCCAGGAGCCAGCGGGGAAGGGTGGAGTCGTAATAGGTCCGGTGCCAGAGGTGGGTCCGGTCCATGAGGGACTGCAGGTTGCCGGCCAGGTAGGTGGCCACGGCATCGGCCCCTTCGA
>JASFRP010000213.1:0-6228 GCA_050114895.1 Gemmatimonadota bacterium | reverse complement strand
TTTGGCTTGCTCCTTTCAGTCCAATGGCATGCTGCTGTCAGTCCAACCTTCACGTCTCGGGCAGGGGGGAAGGGGTGACGTGGGAGTCCGTCGATGATTCGAGCGCGGCCCGAGCCGTCTTCATCCGCGGCTGCCCCACCCGATTCCAGCGTCGGCGCAAACGGTATCCCGCCAAGAAGGCGACCACCCGTCATTATATACTCGACGTAGGGCTCAGGGCTCCCCCCCTGAGCTGTCTGGCAGGGCGCGGCCCGTATCCGGGCGGACGTGTACCTCCCCGGGGGACGACCCGCTTCATGCCTGGGCCTTCGAGCGTAGAGTGCGGATCCCGCTCGAGGAAGACTTCGCGATCTGGCCGGCCCCGTCGGAGTACGTGTTGGTGAGGAAGCTGCCGTACCACCAGGAATCAAGCTCGGACCGTCAGCTGAGGGATGTTTCGGCAATCCTTGAGATCAGCGGAGGGAGTATCGAGATGCTCGTGGTTGAATGGTGGGTTGAACGTCTTCGCCTCGAGGAGGCGTTGAAGGTGGCCCGGTCGTTCAACCCGTAGGGCTTCTGATGGGGGGAATACAAGGTCGGAACTGGCTGGACCCGACCCGTTGAGCCGCGGTTCGGGAGGTGTCCAGGAGGGTGTCCACAAACCCCGCCAAACCCCGATATCTTCCGTGCCGGACACCGGTGATCCGCGCCCAACCCCCCTGAAATCCCAACAGCTTGCGGGGATTCGGCTGTAATCCCCAACGCCTGATGGGCGTGAGGTCAGTAGTCCGAGTCTACCCAGGCCCATTTCGAGAGGCTATTGCTCCGCCTGGACGTCCCGGTCCGGGCGGGGTCCTTCGTTGGGCCTCGCCTCACCGCTACTGTCGAACCGTACGGTCCATTTGGGACGGGAACTCCTGGCTCGGTCAGCCTGGGAGCACTCGAGCTCACTTTCTCCAACAACGGCAAGATGCCGGGATCCGGTGTGCCCTACACACGCTGGGTAGACGTGTGGTCAGACATTCAGGATCGCATTGCTCCTCTTCAGCAGTGGTTCCTCCTGCTCAGTCCGTTCGGTCAACCCGGGCTGCTTCAATTCGTGGTGGGGGTGGGGAGGGGACGGGATTTGGGTGCCTTCATGGCTGAGCCGTAGCTCCGACCTGCTCAGAGCGAACGATCGACCCTGAACTGATCCAGGAACTCCAAACTGGTAGTGGCCTCGTCGTCATCCAGGACCATCCCATTCGTTGAGGTCGGGTTCTCTCTTAGGCTTTCCTCTTGCACGCTCCGGGGTTGTGGCTCCGGCCTCCTTCCCTCGGAAGAAACTCGTTGGTGCCCGATAGCGCCCCGGCATACCTTGGCGGCATGCGAGCACTCTCTCGGGAACTCCGCCTCACCCTCCGGCGTCTGGCCCGGGCTCCAACCCTGGCCGGGATCGCCGTCATCGCCTTCGCCCTGGGGATCGGGCTGACGGCGAGCATGTACTCCGTCGCCTACTCGGTCCTCTACAGGGGGCTCCCCGTCCCCGAGTCCGAGGCTCTGTTCTTCCTTTCCCTCACGTATCAGGAAACGGGAGGGTACACCCGGACGAGCCCCTTCCTGGACTACCTGGACTGGCGGGAGCGACAGACGAGCTTCACCGACCTGGGAGCCTACGCCTCCTTTTCGGGGAACCTGGCCGACGACACGGACCGGCCGGAGCGGGTTCGGGCGGCGTACGTGACCCCCAGCCTCTTCCCCACCCTGGGGATTGCCCCGGCTCTAGGCCGGGGGCTCGGGGAAAACGAGATGGGCCCGGGGCACCCGGTGGTCCTCATCAGCGACGCCCTCTGGCGGAGCCGGTACGCTGCCGATCCCGGGATCCTGGGCCGGACCCTCCGGACCGACGGCGAGCCCTACACCATCATCGGGGTCATGCCCCCGGACTTCGACTTCCCGGAGCAGCAGAAGCTCTGGTTCCCGTTCCCCTGGGACCGGGGGTCCCTGACCCGGGAGCAGGGGCGGGTGTGGGTCTGGGGCCGGCTCCGCCCGGGGGTGGAGCGCCCCGTTGCCGAACAGGAGATGACGTCCATCGTGGCGCAGCTCGCCCGGGCCTACGCCGACACGAACCGGCCGGCCACGGTCCGGGCCGAGCCCCTCTCCGGCATGTTCGTCGGGGACGAGGAGCGCAGCATCCTGGGGGCCATGATGGCGTCAGGGTTCTTCGTGCTCCTCATCGCCTGCGCCAACGTGGCCAACCTCCTCCTGGCTCGGGCCACGGGGCGCAGCCGGCAGTACGCCATCGCAACCGCCCTGGGAGCGAGTCGTAGCCGCCTGGTGGGGGGACTCCTCCTGGAGGCCCTCATCCTTGCGGTGGCCGGCGGGAGCCTGGGGGTGATCCTCTGCGCCTTTTTCAACTCCTGGTTCGCCCGATCCATGGCCGTGGTGGGGGTGCCCCTCTGGCTCGCCTTCAAGGCGGACCTGCCGATTCTCGTATTCACCCTGGGGGCATCGGCGCTGGCGGCCCTTCTGGCGGGGCTCATGCCGGCGTGGCGGGTCTCGGCCGTCTCGGTTCACGAGGTCCTCCAGGACGAGAGCCGGGGGACCTCCAGTCTGCGAACGGGCCGCTGGAGCCAGGCCATGGTGGTCGTCGCCATCACCCTGGCCTTCCCCCTCCTGGTGGGGGCCGGCCTCATGGTCCGGAGCGTCTCCGCATCGGACACCGGAGATGCCTTCTCCACCGAGGGGGTCCTGGTGGCCCGCCTCAACCTCCCGGGCCGGATCTACTCGAACGGGGACGCGCGGGAGGCCTTCTGGGACGAGCTCCTGGAACGAGCCAGGGGGGCCCCGGGTGTCTCGGGGGTGGCCTACACCAGCGACCTCCCAGGGGCGGGGAGCGGTTCCCAGCGGGTCGGCATCGAGGGCACCGAGTACCTTCGGGAGATCGACCGGCCCTGGGCCCGTGTGGCCCGGGTGAGCCAAGGGTTCTTCGACCTTCTTGACGTGCAACCCACGGCGGGGCGGGTGGTGGAGGCGGTGGACCGGGACGGGCCCCCCATTGCGGTCATCAACCGCCCCTTCGCCGACAGGTACTTCCCCGGCGTGGATCCCCTGGGGCGACAGGTTACCACCATGGAGCTCTTCGGCCCCGTCCCCCGGACCGTGGTGGGAGTGGTCCCGGACCTCCTCATGGGAGGGGACAGCGAACGGATTCCCGAAGGCCTCTACGTCTACCCAGCCCCCGGGACCATGGGAGGCGGACACCTCCTCCTTAAGACCCACGGCGATCCCCTTGACCTGGCCGCAGCGCTCCGGGAGGAGATCGGCAGAATCGATCCCGACCAGCCCATCTCCAAGCTCGGCACCCTTGACGATTTCATTCGGGAGGCGTTCTGGCTCCTGACGATCCTGGGCTCGATCTTCACCGGGTTCGGCCTCTCGGCCCTCTTTCTGGCTGCCGTGGGGCTCTACGGAGTGATGGCGAACTCCGTGACGCAGCGGACCCGGGAGATGGGAGTCCGGAGAGCCCTGGGGGCGGACGGCCCCAGCATCCTGACCCTGGTTCTGAAGGCCGGCCTGCGTCAGGTCGTCCCGGGGCTGGCCCTTGGCGGGGGACTGGCCTTCCTGGGATCCCGCTCCCTGGCAGCGGTCCTCTTTCGCGTGGAGCCCCGGGACCCCGCCACCTTTGTCGCCGTGACAGGGGTGCTCCTGGCGGTGGGGCTGTTGGCGACCATGGTGCCCGCCATCCGGGCCACGCGCATGGATCCGGTGGAGGCGCTGAGGGAGGAATAGGCGTCCGCCCGGTTGGGAAAGTGCGGATTCCGGTGGTCAACGACTCTCTGGGTCGCCATTTCGGTCCCACGAGAGCGTTCGGGCGCCCTAGTTCCCCACCCTCGCCCGCACCTCGTCCATGAAATTCTGCACCAGGATGAGCTCGGCAGGGATTTCGCGAACGCCGAGCTCCCGGATCATGAGGAAACGGTCCCCGGAGCCGTCGTAGCTGTAGGTCTGGTGCAGGGTGTTGAACCATGAGAGGCGGTTGGGGAACATCGTCTCCAAGGATACGCGGAAGTCGTCGCCCCCGGTCACGGACGCCGCCGTAAGGCCCGGCCGGCTTCGAAAGAAGAGCTCCTCTCCCGATGGGGCCCAGACAGGCTCGATCCCGAGGTCCGAAGAGACCTGGCGGCTACCGCGGCTGGCGTCGGGAAACGGGCGAACCCAGACCTCGTCGTCTCCCGTCCTCGTCGAAGAATATGCGACCCAACGTCCGTCGGGGGAAAAGACCGGCCCCCATTCGTCCACGTCCGGCTCGGCAGAGACCGCCATGGTCATGGTGTCGGGACGGATCCGTCTAGCGTAGACGTCGCGGTCGCCGTCCACCTGTCCGGTACGGTAGATCAGCCAGTCCCCATCGGGGGACCACGCCACCTCGTCGATGTCCTCGCCGTCGAGGGCCACCAAGAGCCTTGGCGTGGCGATCCCTGCCACGGGCACGGCGTATACCGCCAGGTGTCCATCCCGGTCCGAGATGAAGGCGATTTCTCGTCCGTCCGGCGACCAGGCGGGGCGGTAGTTCGTTCCAGGATGGTGGGTGAGACGCAACGCGGAGCCCTCGTCCAACTCCTTCACCCAGATCTCGGAACTGTCCCATGGGCCCACCGCCACGGCCACTCTCGTGCCGTCCGGTGAGAGGGCCGCCGTCAGCAGGTCTCGGGCAAAGGAGGTATCCACGGGGGTGACCTGCCCGCTTCGGTCCACCCAGATCAGATCCCTGAGTGGCCTGGCGTCGGCTTCACCGTAGGTGATCCAGTAGGCGAGGTCGCCGGATTCAGAGAGCGTGAACATGGCATCGAGTTGTGTGATGCCCACACGCTCCACCATCCGCACTGGGTCCCCCACGAACTCCATGGACCTCGTGTCGAGAAGCCCGGCATAGATGGATTCTCCCCGGCCGAAAATGAGGTGCCCGTCTTCTGTGAGGAACGGTCGCCGGCCCTGCACCAGGAGGCGCCGATCTCCGGTCTCGGTGTCCACCCATTCGATTCTGTGACGGATCTCGTCATTCTCGAGGGAAAGGACGTCCACAATGGCTCGCCGTGCGCCTCCCACGGGCTGATAGTAGCCGAGCTGTTCCGCCTCGGCCGATTCGAGCACGACCTCGGATTGGCCCCCGGATGGTCGCACCCGATGGATGTCTCCGTCTCCGAGAGAAAAATAGATATACCCGTCCCCGCCCCACCGGATGCAACACACCTCCTGGGCGTTCTCGGTCAACGTCCGGACGGCTCCGCCGGCCAGCGTTGTGACGCGGAGCTCGTCCCCGCCGAAGGCCACCTCGGTCCCGTCCGGCGACACGGCGGGGTCGAATCCCTTTTCGGAGTTCGGGATGGAGAATCGCGTGCCATCGTCCAGACGTTGGACGACGAGGCTGATGTCAGCTGAACGCTGCTGGTCTGAGAGAATCAGCGCCGAGCCGTCCGGGGTCAGCTCCATCCATTCGCTGGGGCCCGCTTCCCCGGCATAGACCAACGAGAGCGTCCGGACCGGAGGGGTCGATTCGGGCTCGAGGGCCGATGCCAGCCAGAGTCCGCCCAGCACGACGGCGGCAACCCATCCCCCAAGAGCCAGAGCCTTCACCACGGGCGACGCCGGAACGGCACCGGCGACTCCCCGTCCGTGCCGGAAGCCCTCGTCCGCCAGAGCCGCCGCGAAGTCCCGGGCCGACCCGAATCGGTCGGCGGGGACCTTCTCCAGGGCCCTGGCCACCGTGGCGTCAACGTTCGCCGGAACCGCCCGCCGCTGCTCGGTGACCGAGGTGGGTTCCGATGTGATGACCTTGCCCAGAATGGCCTGCGCGGAACCACCGGTGTACGGTGGCTCACCCACCAGCATCTCGTACAGCACGCACCCCAGGGAGTAGATGTCGCTGGCGGGTCCCACCACCTGGTCCCCGGTGGCCTGCTCGGGACTCATGTATTGCGGGGTGCCCAGGCTCAGCCCGGTCTCGGTGAGGCGGTTGCCACCGGCGGCGCTCACCGCCAGGGCAATGCCGAAGTCCGCCAGCAGGGGCCGCCCCTGGCTGACCATGATGTTCGCGGGCTTGATGTCCCGATGGATGACGCCGTGCTCGTGGGCCGACGCCAGAGCTTCGGCCACCTCCGTGGCGATGCGGACCGCTTCGTCAACAGGGAGCTGTCTCTCCCGCTCCAGCCGATCGCGGAGGCTCTCTCCCGCCACGTACGGCATGACGTAGAAGAGGAAGCCGTCGGC